>NZ_RZPI01000040.1:0-16736 GCF_003998715.1 Mesorhizobium sp. M7A.F.Ca.CA.002.15.2.1 | reverse complement strand
ATCCTCGGCTGCGGCATGGTGCATCCCAATGTGCTGCGCCATGGCGGTCTCGATCCGGACGAATATCAGGGCTTTGCCTGGGGCATGGGCATAGACCGCATCGCCATGCTGAAATACGGCATGCCGGACCTGCGCGCCTTCTTCGATGCAGACGTGCGCTGGCTGTCGCACTACGGCTTCCGGCCGCTCGACATGCCGACTTTGTTCGGAGGCCTGAGCGCATGACAGCGCCCTATGCCGGCGGCTGCCGCTGCGGCGCCGTGCGGTTCGAGGCCTCTGCCGAACCGCATCACGTCAGCTACTGCCATTGCGGCGATTGCCGGCGGGCCAGCGGCGCGCCGGTGTCGGCCTTTGTCGGCTTCCTGGTCGATCAGGTCGCGTTCACCGGCAAGGCGCTGAAGATGTATGAGAACGGCCCGGTGACGCGCTCTTTCTGCGGCACCTGCGGCTCACCCATCGCCTATGTCGACGAGCGGCTGGAAGAAGACATCTACTTCATGCTCGGCGCCATGGACATGCCGGCCGATTTCCAGCCGACGCTGCATGCCTATATCGGCGAGCAGCTTGCCTTCCTGCATATGTCCGACGACCTGCCGAGACATCTGAAATCAAGCGTCAAAAGACCAGACGGAACAGTCCCATGAAATTCACCCTCTCCTGGCTCAAGGACCACCTCGAGACCGACGCCACGCTCGACGAGATCGTCGAGCGGCTGACTTCGATCGGTCTCGAAGTCGAGCATGTCGACGACAAGTCGAGCCTGAAACCATTCGTCATCGCCAGGGTGCTGACGGCGGTTCAGCATCCCGATGCCGACCGGCTGCGCGTGCTGACCGTCGACACCGGCGACGGCAAGCCTCCGGTGCAGGTCGTTTGCGGCGCGCCAAACGCTCGCGCGGGCCTGATCGGCGCCTTTGCCGCGCCCGGCACCTATGTGCCCGGCATCGACGTAACGCTGACGGTCGGCAAGATCAGGGGCGTCGAAAGCCACGGCATGATGTGTTCCGAGCGCGAGCTGGAGCTGTCCGACGAACACAATGGCATCATCGACCTGCCTGAGGATGCGCCGGTCGGCACCAGCTTCGCCGCCTATGCGCACATCGACGATCCGGTCATCGAGATCAACTTGACGCCGAACCGGCCGGATGCCACCAGCGTCTACGGCATCGCCAGGGATCTGGCGGCGAGCGGGCTTGGCCGCCTCGTCGGCGGCGCCATCATGCCGCATGTCGGCAATGGCATGTGTCCGATCAAGGTGACGATCGAAGCGCCGGAGCTTTGCCCCGGCTTCGCGCTCAACTTGGTCAAGGGCGTCAAGAATGGACCCTCGCCAAAATGGCTGCAGCAGCGGCTGATCGCCATTGGGCTGAGACCCATCAGCGCACTGGTCGACATCACCAACTACGTCACCTTCGACCGCGGCCGCCCGCTGCATGTGTTCGACGCCAGCAAGGTTGCCGGCAATCTCGTCGTGCGCCGCGCGCGCGATGGTGAAAAGGTGCAGGCGCTCGACGGCCGCGAATACACGCTGACGCCGGAAATGTGCGTCATCGCAGATGACAACGGCGTCGAGTCGATCGCCGGCGTCATGGGCGGCGAGCATTCGGGCTGCGACGAGAACACCTCAGATGTGCTGATCGAATCCGCCCTTTGGGATCCGATCACCACGGCGCGCACCGGCCGCACGCTCGGCATCATTACCGACGCGCGCTACCGTTTCGAGCGCGGCGTCGACCCCGAATTCATGGTTCCGGGCGTCGAACTGGCGACGAAACTGGTGCTCGATTTCTGCGGCGGCACGCCGACCGAAATGGAGGTCGTCGGTTATGCCGGTCACACGCCGAAGATCGTTTCCTTCCCGCTTTCGGAAGTGAAGCGGCTGACCGGCATCGAGGTTCCCAGCGCGGAAAGCCTCGACATCCTGTCGCGCCTCGGCTTCAAGCCGGAGGGCTCGGGCGATGTCGTCGATGTCGCCGTGCCGTCCTGGCGCCCCGACGTCGATGGCAAGGCAGACCTGGTCGAGGAGGTCATGCGCATCCACGGTGTCGACAACATCGCGCCGCAGCCGCTCGGTGCGCATGACGCGGTCAATGCAAAGATCCTCACCACGCTGCAGGTCCGTACCCGCACGGCCAAGCGCGCGCTTGCCGTGCGCGGCATGATGGAAGCCGTTACCTGGTCGTTCATTCCGGCCAAGCATGCCGAGCTGTTCGGCGGCGGCCAGACCGCGCTGAAGCTTGCCAACCCGATCGCCGCCGATATGTCCGACATGCGGCCCTCGCTGCTGCCGGGGCTGATCGCGGCTGCCCAGCGCAATGCCGACAAGGGTATTGGCGACGTGGCGCTGTTCGAAGTGTCGGGTACCTATGAGGGCGACGGCGCCGACCAGCAGCGGCGCGTCGCCGCCGGCGTGCGCCGCGGCACCGCCAAGCTCGACGGTTCCGGCCGCAACTGGGCCGGCAATTCCGGTCCAGTCGGCGTGTTCGACGCCAAGGCCGATGCGATCGCCGCACTTGAAGCCTGCGGTGCGCCTGTCGACCGGCTGCAGATCGAGGCCCGCGGCCCGGCCTGGTATCATCCCGGCCGTTCCGGCACGATCAAGCTCGGCCCGAAAACCGTACTCGGCACTTTCGGTGAATTCCATCCGAAGACGCTGGAGGGCCTCGATGTTTCCGGCCCGCTGTGCGGCTTCGAGGTCTTCGTCGATGGCGTGCCTGAACCGAAGGCCAAGCCGACGAAAACCAAGCCGAAACTGGAACTGTCGCCCTTCCAGGCGGTCAAGCGCGATTTCGCTTTCGTCGTCGACAAGTCGGTCGAGGCCGGCACGCTGGTGCGCGCAGCGCTCGCCGCCGACAAGAAGCTCATCACCGCCGTCTCGGTCTTCGATATTTTCGAAGGCGCTTCGCTGGGCGAGGGCAAAAAATCGATTGCCATCGAAGTGTCGATCCAGCCGGTCGAAAAGACGCTCACCGACGAGGATTTCGAGGCACTGGCCAAGCGCATCATCGAGAATGTCGGCAAGCAGACCGGGGGCGTTCTGCGGGGCTAAAAAACTTGCGAGCAGATGGCGAATCGCCCTCCAAAGGGCGATGGACCATCTGCGGTATTCCGGCCTTCCCCTTGAAGAACAGCGCGCGGCGTTTCTCGCCATCGTGTCTGCCGACCCGCTGTTATGCGACGCGGTGGCGCGGGCTCGCACGCTCGACCTGCCGGACTGGCTGGTGGTATCCGGCGCTCTCTACAACAGCATCTGGAACCACCTGACCGGCAAACCGTCGGGCTACGGCATCAGGGATGTTGATCTTTTCTACTTCGATGACAGCGACCTGTCCTATGAGGCCGAGGACGCGGTGATCCGCCGGGCGGAGAAGCATTTCGAGGGGCTGGCGTTGCCGGTCGAGGTGCGCAACCAGGCGCGGGTGCATCTGTGGTATCCGCAGAAGTTCGGACGGCCGTGCCCGCGCTATTCGAGCGCCAGCGAATCCGTCAGCCATTTTGCCTCGAAGACGCACGCCGTCGGGGTTCGATACGACGCTGACGGGCAGCTCGAGATCGTGGCACCGTTTGGTCTTGACGACATTTTCTCGTTTCGCATCACGCCGAACCGGGTGATGGACAATCAGCGCACGCATGAGGCGAAGGGTAAGCGTGCAAGGGAGAACTGGCCGGAGATTAGTGTCGAGCCTTGGTAAAAATGTCGGCAGGGCAGAGGGGGGCGCTTCACGTCAGCGTCCCCATCTTCTGCACCGCGCTGCGTACGAAAAAGGGGCGCGCGGCGCCCCTTCCGATTACTCACCAGTTTTCAACCATTCACCAGCGTCAGCTCCTTCTCCGCATAGCGCCTACCGACCACCTTGTCGGGCGACAGCGCGTCACCAATCGCCTGCACCTCGACCGCGCTCAGCGCGATCCCGGCAGCCGCCGCATTCTGCTCCAGATGGCGTATCCTTCTTGCGCCGGGGATCGGCACGATGAAATCGCCCTGGTGCAGCACCCAGGCCAGCGCCAGTTGGGCCGAAGTTACCCCCTTTTCAGCTGCCAGCTTTTCCAGCGTCGCGATGACAGCGGCGTTGGCGGCCATGGCATCGGCCTGGAAGCGCGGCAGGCCGCGGCGCCAGTCGTCATCGCTCAAGGCCTCTGGCTTGGCGATCGTGCCGGTCAGCAAGCCCCGGCCGAGCGGGCTGTAGGGAACAAAACCGATGCCGAGCTCGCGGCAGACGGCGAACACCTCGTCTTCCGGGTCGCGGCTCCACAGCGAATATTCGCTCTGCACGGCGGCAATTGGATGCACGGCATGGGCCCGGCGGATGGTCGCCGCACTCGCCTCCGACAGGCCGAGCGCGCGCACCTTGCCCTCGCGCACCAGCTCGGCCATGGCACCGACCGTGTCCTCGATCGGCACGTTGGGGTCGACACGGTGCTGGTAGTAGAGGTCGATCACATCCGTGCCGAGCCGCTTCAGCGACGCCTCGGCGACCGCCTTGACGTGCTCGGGGCGGCTGTCGACGCCGGCCATGCGGTCGAGGCCTGTACCTTCCTCCAAAATCCTGAAGCCGAATTTTGTCGCGATCGTCACCTTGTCACGCGCGGACTTCAGCGCTTTGCCGAGCAGGATCTCGTTCTCGAACGGGCCATAGACCTCCGCCGTGTCGAAGAAATTGACGCCGATATCGATGGCGCGGTGCAGCGTGGCGATTGCGTCGGCTTCCGCCTGGCCGCCATAGGCGAAGCTCATGCCCATGCAGCCGAGGCCGACGGGATAGACGTTCAATTCAGTTCCTAGCTTGCGGGTTTGCATAACGCGTCTCCTTGTTGCGATGCGGCAGAAATAGCGCCTTGCCTTGTGTTCGATAATCGGCTCTCATTTGCACGGGCTGTTCTAAAAGATAGATCAATGAATCGCGCGCATCTTTCCCAACTGGCCGTGCTGGCAACCGTTGCCCAATGCGGCAGCTTTCGCGGCGCGGCCAGGGAATTGGCCATCGCGCCTTCGGCGGTCAGCCATGCGGTGTCCAGCCTAGAGGCGCGGCTTGGCGTTCGGCTGCTGGCGCGCAGCACACGCAGCGTCGCGCCGACCGAAGAAGGTGCGCAGTTGCTGGAACGGCTGCGACCGGCGCTGTCGGAGATCGATCTGGCGCTGGAGACGGCAATCGAGACACGCGACCGGCCGGCCGGCAATCTGCGCCTGACCGTGCCGCGCACCGCAGCCCATTTGGCGCTGACGCCACGGCTGGGCGCCTTTGCGTCGGCCTATCCCGATATCGTGCTGGAGATCGTCATCGAGGACCGTTTCACCGACGTGGTGGAAGGGGGCTTCGATGCTGGCGTCAGGCTAGGCGAGAGCCTGCAGCGCGACATGATCGCGGTGCGCATCGGGCCGGACCTTCGCGGCGCGGTGGTCGGCGCCCCGGTCTATTTCGAGGTCAACCCCAAGCCGCGTCACCCGCGCGACCTGGCTGACCACCGCTGCATCCGCTTCCGCTTCTCCAGCGGCATCCTCTACCGCTGGGAGTTCGAGAGAGGCCGCGAGGCGATCGAGATGGCGGTGGAGGGACCGCTGATCCTCGACGAGGACCATTTGATCGCCCAGGCGGCGGTCGACGGCGCTGGGCTCGCCTTCGTCTTTGAGGATTATGTCCGCGCGCCGCTCGCCGACGGCAGGCTGATCCGTGTGCTGGAGGACTGGTGCCCCTCCTTCGACGGCTTCTTCGTCTACTATCCGAGCCGCCGGCAGATGCGCCCGGCGCTCCGGGCGTTTGTCGATTTCTTCAAGGTGAGTGGATAGAGCGGGCTCGCCCCTCCCCTTGTGGCCCTCCGGAGGGAGAGGAAGGGAGCCAGGCTCGGCGAACTCGCGCCTTTCATCACCCTCCGGAGGGCCCTGATGGGAGTCCGAAGGACGGGCGAGATCGGCGGCTCGCCCCGGTAGGTCGGCTGAGGGACGGGGTGGGTAGCGCCCTACGAGACCCCCACCCCGCTTCGCAAAATCCGCTTCGCGGCATTTGCTGCGCGACCCTCCCCACAAGGGGGAGGGTGAAGCGCGCTGGAAGAAAGCCGAACCAACATTCGTTCACTCCCCATGCAAACATCGATCACCAACAGCGCCACCCGCTATGGCTGGGGCGCGATCCTTCTCCACTGGCTGATTGCGCTCATTTTCATCGGCCAGTTCGGGCTCGGCTTCGTCATGGTGCGGTTGACCAGCCAGCGCACCGCCTTCGAGCTGATCCAACTGCACAAATCTTTCGGCTTCCTGCTGCTCGGGCTTGTGTTGCTGCGCATCGCCTGGCGCCTTGGCAATGCAACGCCGGCGCTGCCGCGCTCGGTCGGAACCCTGGAGCGTCGGGCAGCACCGTTGGCCCATCTTGCGCTCTACGCGTTTCAGCTTGCCTTGCCCTTGTCCGGCTGGGCGCTGGTGTCGGTCTCGATGCTGGAGATCCCCAGCCTGCCGTTCAACCTGTTCGTCATGCCCAACCTGCCGTTGGCCGAATCGGATGGTGCCGAGAGCTTCTGGGCGGCGGCACATTGGTATCTCGCCTATGCCGGCATGACGCTTGTGACTCTCCACGTCGCGGCGGCGCTGCGGCATCATTTCCAGCTCAGGGATGGCGTGCTCACACGCATGGTCACGCCTTCGTCAGATTCGGAATAGAGCGAGCGGTTCATTCGTTCATGGAGTGAGGGCGCGCAAGAAATGCGCTGCCTCCAACAAGGAACATCCCCATGTACACGCGCATCCTCGGATTTGCGGCGGTCGCCGCTTGCCTTGCCATGCCTGTTTCTGCGGCCGTCGCGCTGGGTGACGCCGCCGGCAGCTATTCGATCAGCCCGGCCAGCTCCAGCATCCGCTTCTCCATCGGCAAGGTCGGCGGCGGCGGCCTCAATGGCACCTTCGCCCGCTTCAAGGGCTCGATCCGCATCGACAACAGCGATGTCGGGCGCTCAGCTGTCAATTTCACCATTTTTCCCGAAAGCGTCGGCACCGGCCAGGGCCGTATCGATGCCTTCCTGCGCTCCGACGCGGTGTTTGATGCCGCCAACAGCCCGGAAATCCAGTTCCGCTCTACCAGCGTGACCCGAACCAGCGACACCACGGCTCTCGTCAGCGGCCGGCTGACGGCGCGCGGCAAGACGTTCCCGGAAAAATTCACGGCCGAGCTCGGCGGTCTCAAGGCCGGCATGATCAAATTCCATGTCACCGGCAAGGTGCTGAGGTCGCGCTACGGCATGGATGTCGGCACGCCGATCTATTCCAACATCGTCGACTTCGACATGACGCTGACCGGCAAAAGGGGCTGACCTCGTCATTGGCTTTTCCGGCGATTTCGGGCAAACCTCGTCGCCTGTAATCGTGATGGAGAAACCTGATGTTCCGATGGGGTGTGTTGTCGACGGCCAAGATCGGCCGCGAGCATTTGTTGCCGGCGATGGTCGAGGCGGAGAATGGCGTGCTGTCGGCGATCGCCAGCCGCGACCTGTCGAAGGCCAAGGCGCTGGCCGACCGCTTCGGTGCACGCCATGCCTTCGGCTCCTATGAGGAACTGCTCGCCTCGAAAGAAGTAGACGGCGTCTACATCCCGCTGCCGACCTCGCAGCATGTCGAGTGGTCGGCCAAGGCCATCGAAGCCGGCAAGCATGTGCTGGTCGAAAAGCCGCTGGCGCTCGACGCCAAGGACATCCTGCCGCTGATCAAGCTGCGCGACCAGAAAAAGGTGCTGGTCTGCGAAGCCTTCATGGTCATCTACCACCCGCAATGGATCAAGGTGCGCGAGCTCATCGCCAGCGGCGCCATCGGCCGGCTGCGCCATGTGCAGGGCGCGTTCTCCTACTACAACGTCGACCCCAGCAACATGCGCAACCAGCTCGACCTCGGCGGCGGCGCGCTGCCCGACATCGGCGTTTACCCGACCGTGTCGACGCGCTTTTCCACCGGCAAGGAGCCGCTGCGCGTGCAGGCGACGATCGAGCGCGACAAGACATTCGGCACCGACATCTACTCCTCGATCCGTGCCGATTTCGGTGACTTCGAGCTGTCGTTCTATCTGTCGACGCAGATGGCGGCGCGCCAGGTGATGGTGTTCCACGGCGAGAAGGGTTTCATCGAGTTGTTCTCGCCTTTCAATGCCGGGCTCTACGACCACCACCGCGTCGAACTGCACAACCAGAACCACACCGAGGCGCAGGTTTTCCGCTTTCCCGGCACGCAGCAGTACCGGCTGGAGGTCGAGACCTTCGCGCGTGCAGCACAGGGCGGCAAGGAGCGCGTCTTCACGCTGGAGGAATCGGTGCTCAACCAGAAAGTCATCGACGCCATCTTCCGCGCCGGCGGCAAAGAAGGCTGGGAGACCGTCTGAATTCCTTGCATTGAAATAGCCGGCTAATTCTGGGAGGAAAAATGGCTGACGATGCGGACGTGATCATTGTCGGCGCCGGCCTTGCAGGGCTGGTTGCCGCCGCCGAGCTTGCCGAGGCCGGCAAGAAAATCATCATCGTCGACCAGGAGCCGGAGCAGTCGCTCGGCGGCCAGGCATTCTGGTCGTTCGGCGGCCTTTTCCTCGTCGATTCGCCCGAGCAGCGGCGCATGCGCATCCGCGATTCGCATGACCTGGCGCTGGAAGACTGGCTGGGCACCGCGGCTTTCGATCGGCCCGAGGATTTCTGGCCGCGCAAATGGGCGGAAGCCTATGTCGGCTTTGCCGCCGGCGAAAAACGCTCCTGGCTGATACAGCGCGGCCTGAAATTCTTTCCCGTGGTCGGCTGGGCCGAGCGAGGCGGCGGCAATGCCATCGGCCACGGCAATTCGGTGCCGCGCTTCCACATCACCTGGGGCACGGGCCCCGGCGTTCTCGAACCTTTCGTACAGCGCGTGCGCGAGGCGCAGAAGCGCGGACTGATCAGTTTCAAATTCCGCCATCGGGTCGATGAATTGACCCGCACGGGTGCGACTGTCGACGGGGTGCGCGGCGACATCCTGCAACCGAGCACCGCCGAGCGCGGCCACAAGAGTTCGCGCGAAATATCAGGAGATTTCGAGCTTCGCGCGCAAGCCGTGATCGTCGCTTCCGGCGGCATCGGCGCCAACCATCAGCTTGTACGGGAAAACTGGCCGCAGCGGCTGGGCGCGGCGCCCAAGCGCATGATCACCGGCGTGCCCGACCACGTCGACGGCCGCATGCTGGCGATCACGGAACGGGCCGGCGGCTCGATCATCAACCGCGACCGCATGTGGCACTATGTCGAGGGCATCAAGAACTGGGCGCCGATCTGGACCGACCATGCGATACGCATCCTGCCCGGCCCATCATCGCTGTGGCTCGATGCGCGCGGCAAGCGCCTGCCGGTGCCGCTCTATCCCGGCTTCGACACTCTGGGCACGCTCTCCCACATCATGAGCACCGGCTTCGACTACTCCTGGTTCATCCTGACCAAGAAGATCATCCAGAAGGAGTTCGCGCTGTCGGGCTCCGAGCAGAACCCCGATCTGACCGGCAAGAGCTGGCGCCAGGTGCTCGGCCGCGCCACATCGGGCATTCCGGGCCCCGTCAAGGCGTTCATGGAAAAGGGCGAGGACTTCATCGTCGAGGCCGATTTGCCGGCGCTGGTCGCGCGCATGAACGCGCTGGCCGGCGGCGAGGCGCTGCTTGAGGTGGCTCAAGTCGAGCGCGAGATCCACGCCCGCGATAGGCAGCTCGACAACCTGTTCTCCAAGGATATGCAGATCACCGCTCTGCGCGGCGCGCGCGCCTATCTCGGCGACCGGCTGATCCGCACGGCCAAGCCGCACAAGATGCTCGATCCGGCAAATGGCCCGCTGATCGCGGTGCGGCTTAACATCCTGACCCGCAAGACGCTGGGCGGCCTGCAGACCGATCTCGACAGCCGCGTGCTGGGGGCAGATGGCCAGCCGGTAGCCGGGCTCTATGCCGTCGGCGAAGCCGCCGGTTTCGGCGGCGGCGGCGTGCATGGCTATGCGGCGCTCGAAGGCACCTTCCTCGGCGGCTGCATCTTTTCCGGCCGCAGCGCCGGCCGGGCAGCGGCTGCCTCGGTGGCGTGAAGGGGCGTCACTTGGTCCTCAGAGTTTGGCCGCGATCACCAGCGCCAGTCGCCCTGTCCAAGCGCGGTCACCGCACCGACGATCCGGGTGAAGCTGGTGCGGGCGCGGCCAACCGTGTGCCGGGCTCTGAGATAGCCGTGCACCAATCCCGGCTCCTCGAACCACGTCGCGTGGCCACCTGCCGTGATGATCAGGTCGCGATAGGTCTCGCCATCCGATGACAGCGGGTCGCATTCGGCGGTGATCAGCACTGTCTCCGGCAAGTTGGAGAAATCGGTGTCGGCAAGCGGGGCCAGCGTCGCATCGCCGCTACGGTCTTGCCCTCCAGTGCGAATGTGCTTGTAGAATTCGAGATCGCGCACGGTCAGCATCGGCGCTTCGGCGTGCTTGACATAGGAGCCTTTCGAGCGGTTTCCGCCGAGGCCGGGATAGATCAGCACCTGGCCGACCGGCCTTTTCGAATGGCCGCGCGTGGCGTGACTGACGGCGGCGCAGAGATTGCCGCCGGCGCTGTCGCCGCAGAGCACGATAGGATGATCGCGATTGGCGGCGGCCCATTCGAAGGCGCTCATGGCATCGTCAAAGGCGGCTGGATGCAAATGTTCCGGCGCCAGCCGGTAATCTACGGAGACCACCTCATAGCCTGTGCGCGAGCACAGCTCCGCGCAAACATCGTCATGGCTGTCCAGCCCACCAAGGATGAAGCCACCGCCATGGACATAGAGCACCGTCACGCCTGCCTGAAGTGGGCTTCGGTAGATACGGATCGGGATATCGTGCGTCGGCGTTGCAATGGCGGAGGTTTCGACAGCGACGCCCTCGGGGTAGCCGGCAAAGAATTCCCGGCACATGCGGTCGTAAATCTCGCGCTGCTGCACGATCGTGTAGTCGATCGTATCGGGCGGGTAATAGGAATTGGTGCGCTCGATGAAGGCCCAGGTCTCGGCGTCGATGAGCTTGATGTAGTCGGTCATGGGTGCTGGAGAGGCGGCCAAGGCTGAGCCTGGGCGCCCCCCTCTGTCCTGCCGGACATCTCCCCCTCAAGGGGGGAGATCGGATGTTGCGAAGGCTTTCGCCAACCTTCGGCGTCGCAAGAAGAGTGCAGAGATCGAAGCTGCCAATCTCCCCCCTTGAGGGGGAGATGTCCGGCAGGACAGAGGGGGATAAGCGCCGTCATTTCGGCAACAATCCTCACTTCCCCTTCCACACCGGCTCCCGCTTCTCCGCAAAAGCGCGAAAACCCTCCATATTGTCCTCGGAGCCATAGAGCGCATCGACCGTCGGCAATTGCCGGCGGGTCACCTTGTTCATGGCGTCCTGGAAGGTCAGCGCCTCGGCCACGCGCGCCGTCTCCTTGATCGCGGCAAACACCAGCGGTGGGCCGCCTGCGAGCAGCCGGGCGATCTCCCAGACGCGATCTTCCAGCTTTTCCTTGGGCAGCACTTCGTTGACCAAGCCCCAGCGATGCGCTTCAGCGACATCCATCCAGCGGCCGGTGAGCAGAAGGTCCATGGCGACATGGTAGGGGATGCGCTTCGGCAGCTTGATCGTCGCCGCGTCGGCCAGCGTGCCGGCTCGGATCTCGGGCAGCGCGAAGGAGGAATGATCGGAGGCGTAGATGAGGTCGCAGGACAGCGCCAGCTCGAAGCCGCCGCCGACCGCCATGCCGTTGACGCACGCGATGATCGGCTTGTTGAGGTCGCGCAGCTCCTGCAGGCCGGCAAAGCCGCCGACGCCATAGTCGCCGTCGACCGCATCGCCGCCGGCAGCTGCTTTGAGGTCCCAGCCCGCGCAGAAGAACTTGTCGCCAGCGGTCTTGACGATGGCGACGCGCAATTCCGGATCGTCTCGGAACGCCTTGAAGGTCTCGCCCATCAGCCGCGAGGTCTTCAGGTCGATGGCGTTGGCCTTGGGCCGGTCGAGGGTGACTTCGAGGATGGTGCCCTCGCGGCGGGTCGAAATGACGTCAGACATTCTTGTTCTCTCCCAGCACCAGCAGCGCGTCGGCGATCCAGGCGCCCTTGCCCTCTGCACAGACGATCAGCGGGTTGATGTCGAGTTCTTCGATCTCACCGGCATTCTGCTGCACGAAGGCGGCAATGCCAGAGATAGCATCGATGGCAGCCGCGACATCGGCCTTCGGCCGGCCGCGATAGCCTTCGAGCAACGGGAACAGTTTCAGGCCGCGCAGCGCCGCCTCGATATCGTCGCGGGTCGCCGGCAGCATCAGCGTGACGCTGTCGCGCAACAGCTCGACCAGCACGCCACCAGTGCCGAGCGTCATCACCGCGCCGAACATCGGATCGCGGGTGAAGCCGACGATGAGTTCGGCAACACCGTCGCGCACCATGCGCTCGACATAGAGCCCGGTGCCGAGCGGCAACAGGTTATGCGCTGCGGTGCTGACGGATTCGGCATCCCTGAGATTGAGCCTGACAGCGCCAACTTCGGATTTGTGGGTGACGCCGAGCGCCTTCAACGCGACGGGAAAGCCGAGCGCCATGGACGAAATCACCGCTTCGACGGCATTGGCGGCGCGCTCGCCCTTCGGCACCGGCAGGCCGGCTTTGATCAGCCGTGACTTCGCCTCGGCTTCGTCGGGCGTGACGTGGTCCCCGCCAGAGGCGCCGGAGGCCGACGTGTCGATCGGCTGCGCCTGCGGTTCAGCCCAAGCCCAGCCGATGAAGGCTGCTGCGCCGGCTGCATCCATCGCTTCCGAAATGCCGAACAACGGCACCATGCCGCGCGCCATCAGTTCGGCGGTGTATTCCTCCGGCAGGTTCTCCGGCAGCGAGGAGACGATCGCACCATGCGCCTTGTTGGTCTTGAGCGCCGATTCGAAAGCGCGCAACGTCGCCCACCAGTCGGTGACCGAGCAGCGGTCGGGTCGCGGAAAATCGAGCACCAGCATGTTGAGGTCGAAACCGCCCGACACCATGGCGGTGAAGGTGGCGGTCATCGCCGGCTCGTTGTTCCAGATGAAGGTGTGATAGTCCAAGGGATTGGCGACCGCGACCAGCGGCCCGAGCGTCGATTTGACATGGGCGCGGTGGCTGTCGGTCAGCACAGGGAAATTGACCCAGCGGCCTTCGGCGCTGTCGGCCATGACGGAGGCCTCGCCGCCGGAGCAGCTCATCGACGACAGCCTATAGCCGGGCAAAGGTCCGGTGATGTGCAGCAGCTTCAGCGCCTCGATGAAGGCAGGGATCGAATCGACGCGCGCAATGCCGAGCCGCCGCAGGAACGCACCCGAGGCCGCGTCCGAGCCGGCGAGCGACGCGGTATGCGAGACAGTCGCTTGCCTGGCCTGTTCGGAACGGCCGACCTTCATGGCGATGATCGGCTTCTTCAGCTCGCGGGCTCGTGCCGCCAGCCGTTCGAAGCCGGCTACCGAATCGAAGGCCTCGATGTGCAGGCCGAGCGACGTGACCCGCTCATCCTCGATCAGGCCGAGCGCCATTTCGGACAGGCCGGTCTGCGCCTGGTTGCCGGCGGTCATCAGGAAGGCGATCGGCAGGCCGCGCTTCTGCATGGTCATGTTGATGGCGATGTTGGAGGACTGGGTGATGATGGCGACGCCCTTGCCGCCCTCGGCCAGTCTTATGCCGCCATGCTGGTCGGGCCACAGCAGCGCGCCGTCGGCATAATTGATCAGGCCGTAGCAATTCGGCCCGATGATCGGCATCTGGCCCGCCGCCGCGACCAGCTCGGCCTGCAGCCGCTCGCCATCATCGTCATAGGCCTCGGTTTCGAGGAAGCCGGCGGCAAAGCAGACGGCGCCGCCGGCGCCGCGTTCGGCCAGCGCCTTGATCACCTCGATGGTCAAATGCCGGTTGACGCCGACAAAGGCAGCATCCGGCGCGCCGGGCAGGTCAGCCACCGAACGATAGGCCTTGCGACCGGCAACCTCGTCCTTGGTCGGATGCACCGGCCAGATCTCGCCGGCAAAACCCATCTTGATCGATTGCGCGACGACGGCTGCAGCCTGCGCACCGCCGAAGACGGCGATCGATTTAGGCCGCAGGAGACGCTCCAGTTTATGCATATGTTATGCCCCGAACGGGCGCAGCAGCGCCCTTGAAATGATGTGGCGCTGGATCTCGGATGTGCCTTCCCAGATGCGCTCGACGCGCGCGTCGCGCCAGATGCGCTCCAGCGGCAGATCGTCCATCAGCCCCATGCCGCCATGGATCTGGATCGCTTCATCGGCAACGTATGCGAGCATTTCGGTGGCCTTCAGCTTGGCCATGGCCATGTCCTGGTCGGTGACGGTGCCCTGATCGTACTTCCAGCCGGCTTCGAACACCATCAGGTCGGCGGCCTTGAGTTCGGTCGCCATGTCGGCAAGCTTGAACGATACGCCCTGGAACTTGCCGATCTGCTGGCCGAACTGCTGGCGTTGCGCGGCGTATTCGACGGCATGGCCAAGCGCACGCTCGGCGCGGCCGAGGCAGGTGGCGCCGACCTGCAGCCGGGTGGCGCCGAGCCAGGAATTGGCGACGTCGAACCCCTTATGGACTTCGCCCAACACCTGGGCGGCGGGAAGCCGGCAATCGTCGAATTCGAGGATGGCGTTGGTGTAGCCGCGATGCGAGACGTTGCGGTAGCCGTCACGGACGGTGAAGCCTTTGGTGCCCTTATCGACGAAGAAGGCGGTGATCTTCTTGCGTTTGCCGCGCGGCGAATCCTCTTCGCCTGAGGCCATGAAAACGATGGCAAAGTCGGCGAGGTCGGCGTGGGAGATAAAATGCTTGGTGCCGTTCAGCACCCAGTCGTCACCGTCCTGCACGGCGGTTGCCTTCATGCCACGCAAATCGGAGCCGGCGCCCGGCTCGGTCATGGCCAGGCAGTCCCATTTCTCACCACGGATGCAGGGGAACAGATATTTCTCGCGCTGCTCGGGCGTGCCGGCCAGGAGGATGTTGGAGGGGCGCGACACGCAGGTCCAGTGCAGCGCGTAATTGGCGCGGCCGAGTTCCTTCTCGTAGAGCAGCCAGGTCACCGTATCGAGGCCCGCTCCGCCGACATCGGCCGGCATGTTGGCGGCATAGAGCCCGGCCTCGATCGCCTTTACCTTGATCTCCTCGATCAGGTCGCGGCGCAGCACGCCGGTGCGCTCGACCTCGCGCTCATGCGGGTAAAGCTCGTTCTCGACGAACGCGCGCGTCGTCTCGACGATGAGCTTCTGTTCCTCCGACAGCCCGAAATCCATGCTCTCAGCCTTTCTTCTTGCCGGTCTTTTTCTTCGGCTTTTCGGCTTTCTTGACCGGTTTCAAGGCTTTGGCCTTCTCGGCCGCCTTGGAGGCCATGGGCTTCTTCGCCGCCAGCTTGGCCAGCTGCCTGGTATAGTCCTTATGCAGCGCGCCGGCGCCCCAGCCCTTGCCTTTGTTTTGTTTCGACAGCGCATCCATGATGGCGACCAGATTGTCGTCGCGGATCTTTTCCAGCTCGCGGATCGACAGCCCATGCGCCTGTTCGTCCGACTGCGTGGCGATCAGGTCGACCAGTTCGTCGTTGAACTCAGGCACGTCCATCAGCTTGGTCCATGGCCATTTCAGGCACGGCCCGAACTGCGCCATGAAGTGGCGCATGCCGGCCTCGCCGCCGGCGACGCGATAGACCTGGAACATGCCCATCTGCGCCCAGCGCAGGCCGAAGCCGTAGCGCATGATGTCGTCGAGTTCCTCGACCGTGCAGATGCCGTCCTTGATCAGCCACAGCGCCTCGCGCCATGCCGCTTCGAGCAGGCGGTCACCGACGAAGGCCTCGATCTCCTTGCGGATGACGACAGGCTTCATGCCGATCGAGGCATACATCTCCTTGGCGACCTCGATCGCCTCGGGGAAGGTCTGCTCGCCACCGACGATCTCCACCAGCGGCAGGAGATAGACCGGGTTGAACGGATGGCCGACGACCAGCCGCTCCGGATGCTTCTTCATCGCCACCTGCATGTCGGTCGGCTTGATACCGGAAGTCGAGGAGCCGACAATCGCGTTGGCCGGCGCGTGAGCGTCGATCTCGGCCAGCACGCGGTGTTTCAGGTCGAGCCGCTCCGGCACGCTCTCCTGGATGAAATCGGCATCGGCGACCGCTTCGGCGATGGTCTTGGCGAAGGTCAGCTTGCCCTCTTTCGGCAGGCCGCCGGGCACCATCTGCTTGTAGGCGCGGCGCGCGCCCTTCATCACTTCGCCGACCTTGCGCGACGCCTCGGGATCGGGATCGAAGATCGACACGTCGATGCCGTTGAGCAGCAGGCGCGCCACCCAGCCGGCGCCGATCACACCGCCACCGATGGCGGCTGCCTTGTTGATGATGCTCATGCTGAAGCTCCGGTTCTTGTCGCGGCGGTTGCGGGATCGATGAGGGGCACGCGCTCGCCGGCTCGGATCACCGAGGGATCGTAGGCCTTGCGGGCAAAGACTTCGAGCACGAAGGGCCGGAAGAATTCCATCGACAGCGTGTCATAGTCGGGGTCGAAGCTGGGCTGGTCCCAGCGTTCGCAAAACTGGTCGCAATCGTCGAAATAAGCATGGCCGGCAAAGCGGTCGCGGGCGTGGCGGTTGCCGCCGAGATGATGGGCATAATAGAGCCGCTGGAAGTCGCCATGCTTTTCCACCACCCAAGTGCATTGCTCGCGCACGAAAGGTTTCAGGATCGAAGCGGCATATTCGTCGTGATTGTAAGG
>NZ_RZPI01000409.1:0-5095 GCF_003998715.1 Mesorhizobium sp. M7A.F.Ca.CA.002.15.2.1 | reverse complement strand
GTCTCGAAGGCCTCGTCAGCTCCTATGGCACGCGCAGCTTTTGCCCGACATGCGGCGGCCGCGTCGCCTGGGTCGACGACAACGAGGCCGAGGTGGCAATCGGCAGCCTCGACATCGCGCCGACCGATCTCGTGCCCGAATATGAATTGTGGACCTCCAGGCGCGAGACCTGGCTGCACGCTTTGCCCGGCGCCGAACAGTTCGAGCATGACCGCCCAGCGGCGTACAACGCCGAAGCGCCGACGCCGAGATCGCTGTCGGACATCGACGCAGAGATTTGATCTCCGGGCAAGGGAACCCTGCCCTGCCGCCGACGTTACCGGACGCCTCTCACGCATGTCGCCCGGCGACTTGCGGCAATCATGGAGACGACCGTTGAACGACAAGATGTTTCCCCGCCCCATCAGGCTGAAATTCGCGCCTGAGCGCGAGCGCATCGTCCGCAGCGCCTGGGAAGGCCTGGAATGCCTCGGCGACTGGCCGGCTGGCCAGGGACGGCGCTACCGGGCGGCGTTGCGCAGCTGCCGCGATGCGCTGGATGGCTGGACGCCGCCGGAAAAAGCGATGCGGGCGGTGATCGACGCCGCGCGCGAAGCAAAACTCCTGCAGTAGTTGGAAAACAGGACATGTCCGAGCTCATTTTGCCCACACCGATGCGGATCAAGCCGCATGGCTCGGACACGATCCGCGACGTCGCCACGCTCAGGGATGCCAGCGAAATCCTGATCGATTGGCCGCAGGCCAAGCGCGGCCCGTTCTACCAGGCGGCGCGCGAGAAGGTCGAAGCCGCATTGGAAACCCAGACAGGCGCCGCCGAGGCGCAGGAAGCGTTCGCAGCGCTCTGCAGCCACGCCGGCGTCTTGGTGCGGTAGGTGTCAAAGGAAGCAGACGTCGTGCCTCGCCTGCTTTGTCATTTCGTTGGAAGCTCGCCCTGGACAATCGGCTGAGAGGTTTCGAATCCAAAGCTCTTCGGCACCAGAAGAATCAATGCAATCACGATGGCGATCGATGCAAGCAACGTGGCTGTGGCTGCAATATCTCTCACGATAATCTCTCCAAATTCCAAGTCGTGAGAAAAACGCTCCCGAGAAAACGAGGTTCCATTAGCTTGTGCGATAATACCAGGGAGCCGGCGTTTATTGCTTCGGCGGCTGGGGTGGAACTTCACCCGGCTTGATCACCGGCGTCTTGCCTTCGTCGGGGGCCGGCGCCGCCATGCCCTGGTCTCCCGTCGGGGGCGGTTTCAGCACGCCGCCGCAGTCGTTGAGCTTCGCGGTCAAATTGCCGTCATCGGCTTGCTTTTCAGGCTGCTGTTTTGCCTCTTGCCCGGTCTGAGCCCTGCATTTGTCGGCCTGCGGCGCCTGGCTGTCGTTCTGCTGCTGGGCTGCGGCCGGCACTGCCAGCGCCAGCATAAGGCCGAATGGCATGATGGCGAGAGTTCTCATCCCTACCTCCTTCTTTCTTTCACGGTCGCCTGCGGCGACCTTCCCTTCACAGGGACAACGCCTGTCGACGAAAAAGGTTGGCCGCGTCGCCGGGCGGCATTGCAACCAAACCCGTTCGCCGGCCGTTGCGCGTGCCGGAGGCGGTCATGTTCGAAGGTTTTCAAGGCGCGGAAATCGACACCGGCGATGCCGGCATATTCTGCCTGCGTGCCGGGACCGGGCCGCCATTGCTGTTGCTGCACGGCTTTCCGCAGACGCATCTGATGTGGCGCGACATCGCGCCCGCTCTGGCCAGCCGGTTCAGCGTCGTCTGCGCCGATTTGCGCGGCTATGGCGGCAGCTCCTGTCCGGCGTCCACTCCGGACCACGCACCCTATGCCAAGCGCGCCATGGCGGACGATTTGGTGAGGCTGATGGAGAAGCTGGGTTTCAGCAGCTTCATGGTCGCCGGCCATGATCGCGGCGGGCGTGTCGCCTACCGCATGGCGCTCGACCATCCGGGCAGCATCGACAGGCTCGCCGTCCTCGACATCGTGCCGACCGCCGATGCCTGGGACCGCGCCGACGCCAGGCTGGCGCTGGGCTATTGGCCATGGTCGCTGCTGGCGCAGCCCGAGCCATTGCCGGAAAAGATCCTGTCCGGCGCCGCCGAGGCGATCGTCGACAATGCGCTCAACGGCTGGGGCTCACAGCCATCGGCGTTTCCAGCCGAAGTGCGTCAGGCCTATGTGGAGGCCCTGCGTACGCCTGCCCACGCCCATGCCATCTGCGAGGAATATCGGGCGGCAGCCACGCTCGACCGCGAGCATGACCATGCCGACAAGGCAGCCGGCCGGCGCATCCGCTGCCCGCTGCTGGCGCTATGGAGCGGTCAGGGCGCGTTGGCGGATTGGTATGCCGGCGAAGGCGGACCACTGGCGCTGTGGCGCGGCTGGGCCGACGACGTGCGCGGACAGGCGATGCCGGGTGGACACTTCTTCCCCGAGGAGGACCCGGCGCGGACGGCCGATCTGCTGGCCGGCTTCTTCGGCGAAACCAGTCACGGCATCTCCGTGCGATCGGAGTTACCTTCGCCCTCCCCTTGATGGGCTCAGGACGTTTCGGTTTCAGGCAGGTCGGCGCCCAACTGCGGAACGATGATCGAATCCAGCGGCGCCGTCAGCGACCAGCTGAGATGGCCCGGGCTGCGATCCAGCACCGCCAAGCCGTTCAGCGATTGCGGCGCGACCCGTTGCAGGACGACGGTGCCGAAACCCTTGCGCGTGCTTTCGTCTTGCCGCCCCCCGGGCCGCTCTCCCTCACGCACCGGCATCGTCTCGTCCCAGAGCAGATGGATTTCCAGCTTGTCCGAAGCGCCTTCGACGATCCGCCAGGTGATCTCCAGCCGCCCGGCCTCGCTCGCCAGCGCGCCATATTTGGAAGAGTTGGTGCCGAGTTCATGAAACGCCATGCCGAGATTTTGCACGGCATTCGGCTGCAGGGTCAAAAGCGGTCCGGAAAGCGATACCCGCGCCTCGTGGCCGAACGGCTTGAGCTGCTCCTGGGCAAGGTCGAAGAGGCTGGCGCCGGCCCATTCCGAGTTCACCAGCAGATCGTGCGACCGCGACAGCGCCATGATGCGGGAACGGATCATCTCCTCGAACTCGCGCGGATCGGTCGAGCGTTTGCTGGTCTCCCGGATCATCGAGAGGATCACCGCGAACTGGTTCTTGACGCGATGGTTCACCTCGCGGAGCAAAAGCCTGATCCGGCGCTCGCTCTCCTTGCTGGCGGTGATGTCGCGGGCGATCTTCGATGCGCCGATGATCTCGCCGGACGCGTTCCTGATCGGCGAAATGGTCAGCGACACGGCGATGAGGCCGCCATCCTTGCGCCGGCGGATCGTCTCATAGCTGGCCAGGAGCTCGCCCCTGCGAACCCGGCTGATGATGTCGGTCTCTTCATCCTTGAGATGATCGGGGATGAGCATGAGTACGGAGCGGCCGACGGCCTCTTCGGCGGTGTAGCCGAACATGCGTTGCGCCGCCGCGTTCCAACTGGTGATGATGCTGTTCAGGTCCTTGCTGACGATGGCGTCGAAGGACGAATCGACAATCGCCGCCAGCCGAGCGTGGGCAGTGATTTCGAGCAGGCTATCGACGCTTGCCAATTCTGTCATTGCCCCGTCGTGGCCCCACCTTGCCGCCTCCCGCCAGCGTCTGCGTGAGGATTCCCCTCCTGCTAGAAATGCCTGACCGGGCATTTTGGTTGCAGTCGGTGCGCAGCATTCCGCATTTGCGGTCGCGGACACGCATGTCACGATAATGCCCGGCCCTCCATCTCGGCAATGCCTCTGCGGCCGTAAATGCCGATCCAGTCGAGCTGCTGTAAGCCCGATGACCGCTTCGCCCTGTCCGTCTCATCGGCCTGCTTTTTCGGAGCCGGCGTCGTTGGGCGGCGCAACGGGCACTGCATCGGCGTCGGGATTCCTTTGCGGACAGTCCTCATAGCTGTGGTCGCGCCCGCCGCAGAAGGAACAGCACATGGCCTCGCGATCCCCGCTTCCGGGCCGCCATTGCGGAGTTTTGTAGGGCTTCCTGCCATCCATCCCCAGCAATGCACGACGGACCATTTGGTTGCGCTGCCACAGACGGCGAGCCGGCGGTTGCGGAACCACCCGGCGGGATGCGAGTTTCGGCCGATATGTCCATTCGAGGAACAGCCATGCCAATGCGCCGAATTGCCTTGACGGCAGCGATCCTGCTGGCCGCGACCGGCCTCGCCGAAGCCAGGCCCGACACCCGCACGATGAGTTGCGACCAGCTCCGGCAACTGCTCCAAAGCCGCCATGCCGTGGTGCTGACCACAGGCCCCAACACCTATGATCGCTATGTCAGGCAGTTCGGCAACGAATGCGACTGGCCGGAGGTGCCGATGTCGGCCTATGTCCCGACCCGTGACGGCAGCTGCCCGGTCTACCGCTGCGAGGAACCTGTCACCAACTTTCCGGACTGACACCGCGCTTCCAATCGGCTTTGCCGCCGCAGTGCGTTGATCCCGGCGCGCGAACCGGCTAGGGGTGGGGCGCAACGTGCATTTTCCCGCTTCGTCTAATGGTAGGACAGCGCCCTTTGAAGGCGTGAATCGAGGTTCGAGCCCTTGAGCGGGAACCAGCAACCAAGCGCTTGGCTGGTTCGAAGCCGCGCGCAGACTGGCCAGCCGGCTTCAGCACATTAGCGCGCGCTTGTATTTCACTCGAAGCAGGATCATCATCCAGGCCGTCAGTGGCTTGAAGGGGTAGAGCGCATGGAACTGAGTTGCTTTGACGGGGGCGTGCTTGCGTCGACGATGTCCCTGAACGTCACGGCGGTTTTCATGATATTGGCCGCATTTGCCGCATTTCGGCTGCTTGCAATGTCAGGCGAAGGTTCTGTCGACCAACTCCAGACGGCGTAGCCGGCAGAGAACCTCCCGTGCAGGAGAACGGCATATGGCCGCGAGAAAGGTGATAGCCGTCAAGGACTGGTCTTGCGGCATGAGCGACGAGCTTGGCCGCGTCGTGCTGACCATCAACCCGACCGAGGGTGAGCCCATCCTGGTTTTGATGACAATTTTCCAGGCGGCAAGGATGGCCGGGGAATTGCGGGCGCCGAAACTCGTCTCCATACCCC
>NZ_RZPI01000408.1:0-5095 GCF_003998715.1 Mesorhizobium sp. M7A.F.Ca.CA.002.15.2.1 | reverse complement strand
GACAGGAAGATGGGTCTCGGCCGCAAGCGCAAAGCGCGGTAATTGCTGCCAGCCAGATCGGATCGACATCAACGGCGCCTTCGGGCGCCGTTTGATTTTTGCGAGCCGCGACGCGCGGATCGGGTCGGGAAGCGTCAGGCGGTCTGCTTGAGCGCTGCCTCGGCGTCGCGCTTGATGCGCTTGACCATCGAGCGAAGGCCGTTGGCGCGCTGCGGCGACAGATGTTCGTCGAGGCCGAGTTCTTTCAATGTCGCTTCCGCATCGGTCTTCTGGATTTCGCTGGCGGTCCTGCCGGAAAACAGCGCCAGCATGATCGCGACCAGCCCACGCACGATATGAGCGTCCGAATCGCCGGAGAAGGTGATGACAGGATCGGCTCCAGCTCCGCGTTCAGTGGTCAGCCAGACCTGGCTGACGCATCCCGGCACCTTGTTGGCGGGGCTGCGCTGCTCGTCCGGAAACGGCGGCAGCGCCTCGCCGAGTTCGATGACATAACGATAGCGGTCTTCCCATTCCTCGAGGAACGAGAAGTCGTCGCGGATCGTCTGGATCGTCGTGGTCATGTCTGGGATATAGTCACGCGGCGGCTCCGCGTCACGGAAAAAACAAGGACACCGCGGGCGTCGAGAGGGCAGACAGCCCGCGGTGCGCCGTCGAAACGGCTTAATTCTGAGGCGGCAGGTTGACGGTCTCGGGCAAGACGATTCCTTCGGGCACGCTGCCGGTCATCGTCGACGTGTCGGGGCCGGCGGCGGACTTGTCGTCCATCATCGCTGCCGCGATCTTGGCGGTCTCTTTGGCGCGGGCGGTAATGGTGTGCATCGCCGACTTGCCGGTCTCGCAGACATCGGGTTTGCGTTCGCAAATGCCGGCGATATCGCCAACCGCTTCGCGTGCCGCAAACAAGGCTTGGATCGGTCCGACGCTTTCATGCCCCGCTTCATCGGGGCCGACACTCAATGGCAGCGCCAGCAGCACCAGCGAAAACCAGAAAGCCATTCTTATGAGGAAGACCATGCCCTTGCCCTCTCGTCGTGACCGGATCATGCATCCATATGGCATGACCTCTTTTGTAGGCAGGATTTTGGCACACAGGCGCAAAGGACGGCTTGCGGGCAAAGAGAGAATTTTCCTCAAATTTTAGGCAAATTCGAAACGAACCGTTCTGCAATCGACTTGTCTCAAATCCGAGCAATTTTCCTTAACAACAAATAACCATATATCCCCATGATTTCCCTGTGTTTTTCTTGAAATAGGGAAGTCCAGGTGCCGAGTGCGCCCGGCCGATGGGTGCAGTCGGCGGATAACTCTCCGTTTACTATGGCTGCATTTGTCCGTGCTTTCGGCCGCCGGCATCCCGATATTTGCCGCAGGCCGGGCCCTGGTCGGCCCTGCCTTATCCATTCCTTAAACGCTGGATGCGAGTTTCAAAGCCAACCAGAACCATCTGCAAAGCAGAGCTGTCCACGACAAGTGCGAGTGCGTTGAGTTGAGTTCAATCAAGGCCAGATACGTTGAATTGCCTGGCGCGATTTCGGCCGGTTGCGAACGTATGGTCCATCCGTCCATCCTTGGGCGGAGCGACCGCGAGCGCCAGCGCCGCTTTATCGGCGTCATGCTCGCCGCTCCTTTCTTTGTCGCCGGTGCCGCGGTCACGCTGGTTACTTCAGGCATGGGCGTCGCCGTCACCATGGCCGCCATTTTCGCCGCCTTTGGCCTGTGCTGGTTCGTCGCCTTGCTGGTGGCGGCGACCGGCAAGATGGCGATAGCGAGTTGGGTCGCCCTGGTGCTGGCCGGCATTTCTCTCGGCAGTCTCATTGCCGCCGCGGGCGGGCTGAGTTCGCCTGTCGCCATGCTTGTCGTGGCGCTGCCTTTTGAAGCCTGGTGGATCGGCGCTTCGCGGCGGGCGGCGCTGTGGGGAGCCGTGTCGGCCGCTGTCGCCATCTTGGCTCAGCCTTTGGCTGGAACCGTATTCCCGTTCGCAGGAGCGCAGATCGCGGCGTGGCACTGGTTGGTGCCGTTGGCCTGGACGCTCACACTGATCCCGCGCGCATCGGCATTTCAAAACACGGCCGATGCGGCTGATGTGCTCGACACTGCCGACCGGCTCGAAGACATCATCGATGCGGTGGTCTTGCGCGTCGCCCGTCATGGCGAGGTCCTGGACGCGTCGCCAAAAGCGCGCACGCTTTTGAAACTGCCGCCCGAACTGCTGTCCGGAAACGGCCTCTTCGATCGCGTCCATCTGTCGGATCGCGTTTCCTATCTCAGCGCAATGGCCGACATGCGCGACGGCGCACTGTCGCGCCGGCTCGAATTGCGCATCCGGCTGCCTCAGAATGGCAATGGCCTGACGGCCGACAATTACCGGCCGTTCTCGCTTGATCTCGTGCGTGGTGAGGAACAGGGTGATGTCTTTACGTTCGTCCTGAGGCAGAATGACGAGATCGCCCGGTTGCGCGAGGATCTGGCGGCAGCCAATGAGGCGGCCGCGTCCGCCGAGGTGGCGAAGGGACGCTTCCTGGCGGTGGTCAGCCACGAACTGCGCACGCCGTTAAATGCCATTATCGGCTTCTCGGATATGCTGCTGCATGAGATGTTCGGCGCCTTCAAGGATCCGCGCCAGAAAGAATATGTCGGCTTGGTACGGGATTCGGGCCAGCATCTGCTCGCCGTCGTAACCTCGATACTCGACGTGTCCAGGATTGAATCGGGCGTCTATGCGACCGAACCCGAGCCGTTCCGGTTCGCGGAGGCGGTCGATATGTGCCAGTCGATGATGCAACTGCAGGCGCAGGCCAAGAACATCGATCTGCAGGCGCAGATCGCGCCGGACGCCGGCGACATCAATGCCGATCAGCGCGCCGTGCAGCAGATGCTCATCAACCTGGTCTCCAACGCGATCAAGTTCACTCCCGACGGCGGCGACGTCGTCGTCGGCGCCAAGCGGATCGGTTCGCGCCTGCATTTCTGGGTCAGGGACACCGGCATCGGCATCGCCGAGGAGGATTTCGCCAATCTCGGCAAGCCCTTCATGCAGATCCAGAACGACTATACCCGCCGTTTCGAGGGGACTGGTCTTGGCCTTTCACTGGTCAAGGGCCTGGTGGCGCTGCACGAGGGCACGATGTCCATCGAAAGCATGCCAGGCGAGGGCACCACGGTGACCATCAGCCTGCCGGTGAACGGACCGAAGGGACATCAGGCGGAGAAGACCGGCGTGCTGACCATGCCTGTGGCGATGGCGAAAGGGGACAGAGATGGCTCGCTCCGCAAAACCGGCTAAGGCGGTCAAGCGCCGCAGCAATGCCTTTCAGGACGGCGCTGTCGCCGTCGGCGGCATGATCTCGCGCAATCCTGTCCTGGTGGGCGGCTCGACGGCGTTCCTGGTGACGCTGTTCTATGTCTCGGCCAATGCCTTGTGGTACCAACCTTTCCCGCATGCCGGCGCATTTTTTGCGACCCGCAGCATTGCGGGCTTTCCGCACGCGACGCCCGACGAACCGGAGACGACATTCAACATCGTGCGGCCATCCGGCGCGCCGGCACCGATCAAGGGCGATCCGGTTGTCGAGCAGGTGCAAGGCATATTGAAGGATCTCGATTTCTATTCCGGGACGGTCGACGGCATTTCCGGACCCAACACCCGCAAGGCCATCCAGGACTATCAGCAGAAGGTCGGGCTCAACACGTCCGGCGAGATCGACGCGCTTCTGCTCGATCAACTGGGCGCGACGCCGAAGACAGCTTCCGTCGTGCCCAGACCGCAGCCGCGCCCGGATATGCCGGCCGCCGTTCCGGTGTCTTTGCAGACAGGTTCGGGACAGACAAATTCCGGGCAGGCGGATGCCGCGACGCAAGCGCCCGATGCCCGCATCGTCAAGATCCAGGCCGGGCTCAAGGCGTTCGGCAATGACGACATGCAGCTGGATGGTGTCGTCGGCGCGCGCACAAAGGCGGCGATCAAGGAATTCCAGTCGCTGTTCGGGCTGCCGCAGACCGGCGAGCCCGATGAGATCGTCTATGTCAAGATGCGCGAGATCGGCCTGACCAACTGACGGCCGAAACGACGGCTCGCCGAGCGGCGGAAATATCGATAGAGAACCGGCAGTTTCGGGAGCTCTCTCATGCGCGTCACATCGGATCTGTGGGTTTCGGCCCTGTTGCGCCGGATTTTCGGCGCCGGTGGATTTGCCGCCGTGGTCAAGCGTGGCGCGACCGAGGCCGGCGCTGTGTTCGTGCTGGCGCGGGGCAGGCTGGGTGAGGTTGCCCTGTTCGGGCCGGCGCCGCAGACAAGCTATGATTCGGCCAAGCCCGACGACCGGTTTTTCACTCTGCTCGGAGCTGGTGACGATCCCGCGGTGCTCGAAGCCAGGCTGGAACGGGAGAAAAAATTCGATCCCGACATCTGGGTGGTCGAAATCGAGGCCGGTGCCGTGCCCGTCGAGGAGCTTATTTCCGTGAAGACGCCCTGAGGCCGGAAGAAGCCGCCGCATCGTCGCTGTTCGAAGCGGTGCGTGTATCGCTGTTGGCAGGTGCTGCGCCGCGAACCACCCTTGAAAGGATTTCCGCTCTCCACGACCGCATCTTGTCCTGGGCCGCCTCGCGATGCAGCAGCCGGTAGCGGTCGAGGAAAGTCCGGATAGCCTGCGGGTGCGGGAACTGGCTGGGATAGACGGCAACCGTGACCAGGAAGGCCCTGTCTTCGCTGAGGTCGAGCGAGCGCAAGGCGACAAGCAGCGAGGCATAATTCTGGTTGGCGGTGAGCGATCGCGCGGTCTCGAAATCGATGTCGAGCGCATCGGCGAGCGCGGTCTGGAAGAACGCGGCGTTTCCCGTCAGCGCTGTCTCGCGCAATTTCATATAGGTGTCGGCGCCCTTGAAAGGCTCGGCGGTCGCTGTCTTCTCGTCGCCGGTGCGCATCATCGAGCGCAGCCTGCGCCGTGCATTCTCGGCCGCGATGCCGAGTGTCTGTTCCCGGGCTGGCTCGCCGGAGGCGGTATCCGCGCTCGCTGGCGCGATCTTGTCTGCCCCAGCGGCGTTCGCATCCGGGTCCGGCGCGCGCACCAGGGTTGGCCTCTCGAGGGCCCTGATC
>NZ_RZPI01000407.1:0-5096 GCF_003998715.1 Mesorhizobium sp. M7A.F.Ca.CA.002.15.2.1 | reverse complement strand
GGAAAGGAATCCTCCAACCCCGCCTGCAGTTGGTCCTCGAGCGTGCGTGGTTCTTCGGACCGGCCGGGCGTTCTGCGCGTGTCGATCTTCTCCAGCGACTGTTTCTTTTTCGGCGAATCGTTGGCGTTCCGGACCAGGGCGTAAAGCTGCTCGATCGCGAGTTCCTTGATCGTTTCGAAATCGGCCCGATCGTCCTTGGCAGCCTCGATTTGATCAACCATGGCTTTCTCGAAGCGGTCGAGGCTGTCGCCTCCGCAGGCATGGGAAAGGCGCAACAGGGCTTCGTTCAGCATCAACGGAGCGAAATGTGCTGAAGCTTCAAGCCTGAGTTGCCTTAAACGGTCCGGAGTTGCGGCCTGCAACTTTGACATGGACAACCTCCTTTCTCCCACAAGCGTCTCAACGGGATTTGACCGCCGATGTTCCACCGTGCCTGAACATCTGTCATGCCATGCGAGCTACAGGAACCAGCTTGCCACCAATCCCGCCGACGCCGCAAAAATCGCCAAGGTCGTCACGCCGCCCAGGATGTTCGTGCTTGTGCTGTTGACCTTGTCGCCCATGATCTTGCGATTGTTGGTCATGATGAGGATGAGAAGCAGCAGCGGCGGCGTTGAAAATCCTTGCACGATGCCGGACCAGACGAGAGCTTTCATCGGGTTGAAGCCGAAGAAATTGAGACCCACCGCCACCAGCGTTATGACCCCGATCGCGATGTAGAATTTGGGAGCCTGCCGGGGTTTGGCATGCAGGCTATTCTTCCATCCCATCGCCTGGGCGAAATCGAAAGCAGCGCCAGCGGTCATGATCGGCACGGCCAGGAAGCCGACGCCAATTACACCGGCCGCAAAGAGAATGCCGGCAGCGTCGCCGGCAAGCGGCCGCAGCGCTTCGGCCGCCTGTGCCGCTGTCTCGATCTGCGTGTGTCCGGCCTTGTAGAGCGTCGACCCGGTCGAAAGGATGATAAAATACATGATCAGATTGGAGAACGTCATGCCGATTAGGATATCGCGGCGGGATCGGCGCAGTTCACCCTCGGTGGCGCCTTTGCGCTCTTCGAGGCTCGTTCGACCCTTGGCGATCTCCTCCTCCACCTCCTGATTGGACTGCCACGTGTAAAGGTATGCGGAGAGAGTGGTCCCGACGATGGCGACGAGGATGGACAGGTACTCTCGGCTGAACTCGATTTGTGGCAACAGCGTGCCACGCAGGATGGAAGCGGCATCCGGTTTGGCAAGCACCGCGGAGACCACATAGGCAAGCAGAGCCAGAGCCAGCCACCGGAACACATTTCGGATCAATTTGTACGATCCGAGCACCTGCAGGGCAAAAATGACGACCGCAACGGCAGTGACGACCAACGGAGCAGGCAGCGGAACGAACAGCACAATAGCCGCCGACATGGCGCCAAGGTCGGCGGCTGCCTCGATCGTGTTGCCAATCAGCACGCCCACCAGCACGGACCATAGCAGCCAACGCGGATAGAGGTCCGATATGACCTGGAAAAGCCCGCGACCCGAAACCTGGCCAAGTTTGGATGAAAGGTAGACGACGAGATACATCATCGGCAGCGTGACAGGTGCCGTCCACAGCAGGTCGGGGCCGAACCGCGCTCCGGCGCTGGCGTAGGTACCGATGGCCGAGCAGTCGTCATCGGCCGCGCCGGTGATCAGGCCAAGCCCAAGAGCCCGAACGACGTCGCCCCCTTTTCGCCTGCTTTCCCTTTGGCCAGCATTCTCAGGCGGCTTGTTCATTGAAGGCGCGTCTTTACCGAGGCCACGCAAGAAATCATGACGAACATTCCAATCGGATGGCGATGAAGCGTTGCAGCTGCATTGAGATCGAGGTTCGAACCTCCGGTCAGGTTTTTTGTTCCTGGACACGGTCCCGGCCCGCAACGGCGGCGGAGCCGAACGTCAAAGCGAATGCTCCGTCCCCCTGAAGAAGACAATGCTTGTGTCGAAGCCAATCCTTCAGGCGACGTGGCAAGCTATTTCTTCAAGTCAGCGGCTCGTACTGCCGCCGATCACCATCCGCACGCCGAGGCCGATAATGAGACAGCCGGCGAGCCGCTGCTGCCAAAGCCTTGCGCGAGGGTGCCGCATGACCCATGCGCCGACCGCGCCCGATGCCAAGGCGTAGGCTCCCAGCACCAGCACACCGGTTATCTTCTGTGTTGCGCCAAGCAGCACCAGTTGCAACGTGACGGAGCCCCTATGCGGGTCGACAAATTGCGGCAGGAACGCAACCATGAACATCAAAGGCTAGGGATTGCTCAGATTGGCGATCATTCCTTCCCGGGCGGCGGCGAGCGGCCGCAGGGCCTTGATGTCACCTGTGGGAATGGTTGCCGAGGCTGAAAGCAGCAGCCGGAAACCCAGCCACATGATATAGGCCGCCCCGGCCCATCGAAGCAGATTGAACGCCACCGGCGAGGCGTGGACAAGCGAAGACAGGCCGAATGCAATCAGCGGAAGCTGCACCAGTCCGGCGCCCAGCGTCATGCCGAGTACCGTGAACAACGCCACGCCGCGCCCGTGTCCGATGCCGCGGGCCATCACCAGCATGCTGTCGGGGCCTGGCGGCACCTGCATCAGAATGACGGTTCCGACAAAAGCTGTCCACAATGAGAGGTCGATGGGCATCTCCTTTCGCGCCGCCGATGACATCAAAGCGGCCAGCCGTCACCGGGTTCCGGCGGCAAATGAAAATGTCCATCGTGAAGAACCTCCATGAACCCGTCAGATGGAACGCGGTGCAGTCCTGGAAGTTGAAAAGCCGGAGCCGTTCCTGAACCGGTTTTGGAGGCCTGATCCGTGCATGAACCGATAAACGCCTTCCCGCTCCCGCTGGATACGTCTCCGATGGAGGCCAGGCTTGCCGATGCAATCCCAAGGGATGGGAACCGCTGGCAGTACGAGCCTAAATGGGACGGATTCCGCTGCCTTGCTTTCAAGAGCGACGACACCGTTGACCTGCGCGCCAAATCCGGCAAGCCGCTCGGCCGCTATTTTCCGGAAATCACGGAGATCCTGCGTGACCTCAAGCGCGGGCATTTCGTCATCGACGGCGAGATTGTCATCGAGGTGGACGGTGAGCTTTCCTTCGAGGCGCTGCAGATGCGTCTTCACCCGGCACAAAGCAGAATCCGCAAACTGAGTTCGCAGACGCCTGCCAGTCTGATCCTCTTCGACATGCTTGCCAGGCCGGGCGGCGAGGTCATCACCGGCAAACCACTTGTCGAAAGGCGGCGAGCGATCGAGGACTTCGTGACCTCCTCGAACAGTCCGGATCTTCGCCTGTCGAAGTGCACTTATGATGCAGCGACGGCGGCTCGATGGCTGAACGGGGCCGGCCATGCATCGACCGACGGCATCGTGGCCAAAGTGCTCGACGAGCATTATCTGTGCGGCGAACGTGCGATGGTGAAGGTAAAGCCGAGGCGCACCGCCGATTGCGTTGTCGGCGGTTTCCGCTATCTCGCGGGTAGCCGTGAGGTCGGCTCACTGCTCCTCGGCCTCTACAATGACGACGGCAAGCTCGATCACGTCGGCTTCACGTCGACCATCGCCAGGACCGACAGAGGAGCGCTCACGCGCCGGCTGGAAGGGCTGCGGTCAGAGCCCGGATTCACCGGCAAGGCGCCCGGCGGCCCGAGCCGCTGGAGCACGGAGCGCAGCGGACAATGGGAGCCTTTGGAACCTGAACTGGTGGTGGAGGTCCGCTTCGACCACGTCACCGGCAATCGGTTTCGCCATGGCACCAAACTGCTGCGCTGGCGCCCCGACAAGGCGCCACGGCAATGCACGTTCGAGCAGATCGAATAAACCGCCCCAGGAAGATCGCCCCAGAAACCTGTCACGATTTATTGCGACGAAGGAACCAACTCGGGATTCACCGGTTCGGACACCATCCACCCGGAGCTACCCTGACATGCCGAATGCAGCAGAAATTCTGATCGACACACTCGTCGCCTGGGACGTGGAGGTGGTGTTCGGCTTGCCGGGAGACGGCATAAACGGGGTCATGGAAGCGTTGCGGACGCGGCGCGACAAAATTGCCTTCGTTCAGGTCCGGCATGAAGAGTCGGCTGCCTTCATGGCATGTGCATATGCCAAGTGGACAGGAAAGCTGGGCGTGTGCCTTGCGACGTCCGGCCCCGGCGGAACACATCTTCTGACCGGCCTCTATGACGCCAAGCTCGACCAGGCTCCGGTGCTGGCGATTACGGGCATGCAGTTCCACGATCTGATCGAGACGTTCACGCAACAGGATGTCGATCTGACGCGCGTGTTCAACGATGTCTCCGTTTATAACGCCCATGTTGCCGATGCCGCGCATATGGAAAACGTCGCCAGCCTTGCCTGCCGAACGGCGCTGGCGCGCAAGGGCGTCGCCCATCTTTCGATTGCCAGCGACATCCAGGAGCAGGAGCGTGATCCGTCGAAGCGCTCCAAGCGCAATCGCCCGGCGCACACGCCGCAGGATATGTTCGCCGGTCACAGCGTACCGCTGGACGTTGAGCTCGACAAAGCCGCCGCCATTCTCAATGACGCTTCGCGGGTTGCGATCTTGGCCGGGCGCGGCGCCATCGGCGCGGCCGCCGAACTCGAACACACGGCGCGCCTGCTGCAGGCGCCTGTCGCGAAGGCTTTGCTGGGCAAGGCGGTGCTGCCGGACGACCATCCCTACACCACCGGCGGGATCGGCATTCTTGGAACCCTGGCTTCGCAAGAGGCGATGGAGAACTGTGACGCGGTGCTGATTGTCGGTTCGACCTTCCCCTACATCGAATACTACCCGCAGCCCGGACAGGCCCGTGGCGTCCAGATCGACTGCGATGCGCAACGGATCGGCTTGCGCTTTCCGGTCGAGGCCGGCCTCGTCGGCGACGCGGCCGAGACATTGCGCGCGCTCAACCAGCGCCTGACGCAAAAGCCCTCCGATGAATTCCTGCGCCGTTCCCAGGAGACCATGAGAAAATGGCGCGAGATGATGCGGCAGTCGGAAGACATGCAGGCGCAACCATTGAAGCCACAAGCGATTGCCCGGGCGTTCGGACAAAGATTGGCGGACGACACAGTGCTGGCCACGGA
>NZ_RZPI01000406.1:0-5099 GCF_003998715.1 Mesorhizobium sp. M7A.F.Ca.CA.002.15.2.1 | reverse complement strand
CCGTAAGGCCGCGCGGAGGGCCGCTGGGTTCCATGGGCCTTCCGCCGATTTCGGTCAACCCGCCGCTGCCGCGGTAACCTTCTTGGACGCGGCCCGCTGTCGCCGCATGCGCCGTTTGGCGACAAGCTTGAGCGCGACCGGCGGCTCGTTTGACAGCGCGCCCAGCACGGCGTCGACCATGCCATGCGCCACGAAATCCGCGTTCATGTCACGCGCCAGTTTGCCCGCCGTCTCCTTGTCCTCGCTGTCGGCCTCCGACCAGAACACGATTCCCACCCGAAGTGCGGCCTTCGCACGCTTCAGCCGGCGGACCAGAAAGCGGGCGTGCTTGATGGAATCCCGGTTCAGGAATCCGACCACGACGGTGTCGACGGTTTCGAGCTCAAGGCGGCGAATGCCGGCGGGTTCCATATCGGCAAAGCTGGCTTTCGACACCGTCGCGCCCTGGACCTCCAGCACCTGCGCCAGCATCGCGGCAGCGGCGTCGTCGAGCTCGCCACGCCCCCCGGCGCAAAGCACGGACATATCCGTGCCATCGGGCAGTTCGGTCTCGTCCTCCCCGCCGGGATCGTCATCGTCGCTCGCCTCTGCGGCCACGGACGGCCCCTCCTCCTCGCCTGCCTCCTCCTGCGCGCTGTCGTCGAGATTGGCGACCAGCATCAGGGCACTGGCCGCCACCTGCCGCCTTTGCAAATCGCCCATGACGCCGCGCACACGGTCCTGTTCGCCCAGCAGAAGCGCCGGAATGGCAACCTTGTCATAGAATTCGACCAGATATTTCTCCTCCAGCATCTCCTCGGCATGATCGGTGGCTTCTTCCGGATCGCCGGCCAGCAGCCGCTGGTACAGGCGCGCATGGGGTTCGAGCACGGGCTCGTTGCCGAACAGCACGTCCAGGAATTCAAACTGCGGCACGTGCCTGCCCAGCACCACCAGGCAGACAGTGAGCGGCGTCGACAGGATCAGCCCGAGCGGCCCCCAGAGCCACGTCCAGAAAATCGCCGCGACAATGATCGCCAGCGGCGACAGTCCCGTCCGCGAACCGTAGAGCCAGGGTTCGATGACATTGCCGGTGATCAGTTCCATCACCACGAACAGGGCGGCTGTCCACAGCACGAGCGACCAGCCCGGTGCCACGGCCAGCGCCAGGAACAGCGGCAAAAGCATACCTATGATCGGGCCGATATAGGGAACGAAACGCAGCGCCAGTGCCAGCAGCCCCCACAGCAGCGCATTGGGAATACCGAGGGCCCAGAGCCCGATCGCGATCGGTATGGCGTAGACGATGTTGACGACCAATTGCATCAGGAGATAGCGGCCCACCCGTTTGGCGGCATCCTGAAGCGCCTCGGTGGTGCGGTGGAGGTCGCCGTAGCCGACAAGCCGGATGAAGCGGTCGCGCAGATCCTCCCGCTCGAGCAGCATGAAGATGACGACGACGATGATCAGCCCGGCCGACCCAAGCGGGCTGATCAGCGGCCCGACGACATTCTGCAGGACCTGAAGCGGCCTTTCGTGCGCGACGATCTCGACCGGCACCGGCTCGCGCGGCGGCTTTTCCGGGGCGGCGGCCGGCAGCGAGGGGTCTTGCCTGTCGATCTCCTGGCCGACCCGCTCGACCACCTTGCTCAGTCTGGCAAGGATCCCGCCCCCGGTCTCCTTGAGCGAGCGGATCTTGGTCAGGATGTTGGTCTGGTAGACCGGGATGTTCTGCGCCAGTTCGCTGACCTGCGTGGCGACGATGAAGGAGAACAGGCCAAGCGCCGCGAAGGCGCCGAGCACGCTGGCGATGACGGCGGCAATCCGGGGAATGCCGACCTTTTTTAGCGCTGCGACAAGCGGCGCCAGTGCGAAGGTCAGCAGCAGCGCGATGGCGATCGGCAGGAAAACCTCGCGCCCGAAATACAGTGCCGCCACTGTCGTGACGATGGCCGCCACATTGGGCAAAGAGGTTCGCGGATGGGGCGCGGCCGCTGAAAGGGCGTCCCCCAGCCCATCAGCCGGAGACGCCGTGCCGTTTCGACGATTGGCCACGTGATGCCTCCCTGCCAAATGCCATGATCGGGCATATAGAGCGGACGTGCAACTTTAGCCAACGATGAAATACGCCTCGCTCACAGGCAATGATCCGGCCCGCACCGGCCGCTCCCGAAGGGCTAAATGGAAGTCAGGCTCGCCCGATCGGATCAGCGCGCCGCATGCCTGGCCAGCGCGTGCTCGATCAGCACGTCGATGGTCTGGCTGTAGCCGATGCCTGAGGCGGCAAGCGCCTTGGCATACATCGAGATGTCGGTGAAGCCGGGAATGGTGTTGACCTCGTTGACAAGCAGGCTGCCGTCGGCGCGCAGGAAGAAATCGACGCGCGCCATGGCTTCGCAGCCAAGCGCCTGGAACGCCTGCCGCGCCATATCCCTGGCCTTTTCGGCCACATCGGCCGGGACATCGGCGGGCACCTTGACCAGCGCGCCGTCGGCATCGAGATATTTGGCCTCATAGGTGTAGAAGCCGTGCTTGCCGGCCGGAATGATCTCGCCGGGCAGCGACACCGTCAGCGACCCGTCGGCGCGCTCCAGCACCGAGAACTCGATCTCGCGGCCCTCGACGAATTCCTCGATCAACACTTTGCCGTCGTAGCGGAAAGCCGTGTCGATGGCCTGCTCGAAGCCGTCCCTGTCATTCACCTTGCTGACCCCGAAGGACGAGCCCTGGCGCGCCGGCTTGGCGAAGAAAGGCAGGCCGAGCGTCCCGGCAATCTCCTGGAAGGAATGCTTGCCGTTTCGATGCACGGTGACGGAGCGGGCAACCGCCAGTCCCGCCTCGCGCATCAGCCGCTTGGCGACGTCCTTGTCCATGGCGGCGGCCGAGGCGAGAATGCCGCAGCCGACATAGGCGACATCGGCGACCTCGGCATAGCCCTGCACCGAGCCGTCCTCGCCGAACGGCCCGTGCAGCACCGGGAACACGACGTCGATGGGGGGCAGCTCAGGCTGCGTACCATCCCGCGACACCGCAACCAGCCGGCCCTTGCCTCCGGGCAACAAAGCAACCTCCGGGCCGTCTTCGGAGGCCGGCGCCCCTGCCGCCTCATCGCCGATCGCCGCGGCGCGATCGAGTTGTTGCAGCAGCCACCTGCCGCCTCGCGAAATGGCGATCGGCACGATATCGTAGCGCGTGCGGTCGATCGCCTTCAGCACATTGGCGGCCGAAAGGCGCGACACGTCGTGCTCGGCCGAACGCCCGCCATAGAGGATGGCCACTCTTGTCTTGTCGGTCATCGAAATCCCTCGACTGTCAAAAAATCAAATGGCGACGGCAATGCCGCGATTGGCAAAGAAGCGGTCGAAATCGGCCGGTGACAACACTGCGTCTGCCTGTGTGGCGGGCTCATGGCCGGACGGGTTGTGAAAGCGGAAACCTTCGTCGGATGCCGCGGTGATCAGCACCAGATGGCCGCCCTTCGAGGGCGGCTCTCGCTCGGGCCAGCGGATCGAGCTGCTGACCGACGCGATGAAGAAGCGCGTCCGCTGCATGATCGCCGGAATGTCTGATGTGGCGACATTGGTCATCACCTCGGCGCGCAGGCCGAAGGCTTCCTTCACGAAGCTGACGAAGGGCGCGTAGATCAGCCCCTTGATCGATCCCTCATTGACGACATAGCCGCCATATAAGGTGCAGCGCCTGGCAAGTTCGATCGTCGGCACGATCTCGCCGCGGCTGGCCAGGATCATCTTGAGGCAGGCCATGCCGCAGATGTTGGCGGCCCAGATTGCGTATTCGTCGAGGGTCTCCGCCCCGGATCGCCTCCACAGCGGATCGCGCCTGAGCGCAACATCCGCGCCGTCGGCGAGCACGTCCAGCGTCATGTCAGGCGTTTCCCACTGGCTGAAAAACGGCACGGTTTCAGGCGGCGGGCTCATGCGGTCTCCTCGGTCGGCTGGTTCCATCTCGTATACGAGGATACGAGATGGATGAAAAGCCGTGACATTCAGTGGCGCGACCCAGAAGATGTCATCTTCCGTTTCGGTCAACCATCGCTGACTCCGGGGTTAGCGGAAGCCTCTCCCGCCTTCGTCATCCACAGGCGGAGCAGGAGCGAAGCTCCGTCGCGGAGACCCGAGGATGACGAACGTGGTGAATGCTGCGCGCCGCCTACTCGGCCTTCGCCCAGCCGAAAACCAGCCACGCATATTTCGATTTTTCGTAGGGTTCGACAGTGTAGGTCATCTGCATGTCGCCGTCCTTGGCGTAGATATCCAGCCGGGGCGCCGTATCCAGCTCGAGCCACGCCGAACTCTTGCTGAACGACCAGGTTCCGCACCAGACGCAAGGCCCCGACGTCGGATCCCCGGGCTGGTGAAAATTGTAGCGGCCGTCCGCCGTGATCTCCAGATAATCGAACGCCCCGTAAAACGCGGTCACCGTCTGCTGGAACTCACTGGCGGCCGCTTCCTGTTCCGGTGTCGGCGCATCCTTCATATCGCGCGGCGGCCGGATGGCTCCGCCGTTGAGTTTCCATTTGCCGACAAAATCCTTCTCGGTCGGAAGATATTCCTCCTGGGCCTGCGCCGATGAAATATAAGCAAAAGATGATATACTTGTGAGGCCAACGGCCCCGATTGCAAATAGAAGCGTGGCGGCACAGATCGCCCTTGCTGGGTTTTGCATAAAAAAAATATCTCCACGGGGGTAAGGGGAGTTTTATTGAAAATTTGTGGCGGACGTTGCTTCGGGACCGATTCCCGCCCGCCATTTGCACGGTTAGCATCGGGGCCACCGATCTGGCAACGCAAGGCAGCCTCTCTCCAGCATCGCCCATGCGTCCGCGATCCCGGCCGGCTGAATATCGGCAGCTTAGAAGGTGATCTTCACCGAAGCGGCGCTGCGACGATGCGGGCCGTGATGGACGGCCTCGATGTTGTTGCCGTCCGGATCGAGCAGGAAGGCGGCGTAATAGCCGGGGTGATAGGGCCGTTCGCCCGGCGCGCCATTGTCCGTGCCGCCGGCCGCCAGCCCGGCCTTGTAGAAGCCGTCGACCATGGCGTGGTCCCTTGCCTGGAAAGCCAGGTGATGGCGGCCGGTGAGTTTTCCCTGTGCGGCCC
>NZ_RZPI01000405.1:0-5106 GCF_003998715.1 Mesorhizobium sp. M7A.F.Ca.CA.002.15.2.1 | reverse complement strand
ATAATGACCGGTTGGGTGGCAGTGCCATAAAGGCTTTCGCGCAACTGTACCTCGATCAGCGAGCGCTTCTCCTCGACGACGACGATGGTGTCGAGGCCGCGGGCGAAACCGGCGATGTGATGCAGGTCGAGCGGCCAGGGGCAGCCGACCTTGAACAGCCGCACCCCGATGCGGTTGGCGGCCGCTTCGTCGATGCCGATATCCTCCAGCGCCTGGCGAACGTCGAGATAGCTCTTGCCGAGCGTGATGATGCCGATCTTCGGATTGCGGCCGCCCGAATAGACGATGCGGTTCAGCCCATTGGCAAGGATGAAGGCGGAGGCCGCGGCGCGCTTGTGTTCATGCAGCCGCTCTTCCTGGCCGAGCATGTCGATCTCGTGGCGGATGTTGAGACCGCCAGGCGGCATGTCGAACTCCGGCACGACGATGTTCAGCCGCTCGAGCGCGGCATCGACCGAGGCGGTCGATTCGATGTTGTCCTTGACGCATTTGATCGCCGCCCACGTGCCGGCAAAGCGCGACATGGCGAAGCCGTAGAGCCCGTAGTCGATGATCTCCTGGACACCGGCCGGGTTGAGGATCGGCACCATCGTGTCGACGAACAGGAATTCGGTGGCGTGCGCGTTGGTCGAGGATTCGGCCATATGGTCGTCGCCCATCAGCGCAAGCACGCCGCCATGCTTCGACGATCCGGCGAGGTTGGCGTGGCGGAACACATCGCCTGAGCGGTCGACGCCCGGTCCCTTGCCGTACCAGACCGAAAAGACGCCGTCATGAGTGCCCTCGCCCAGCAGCTCCGTCTGCTGCGCCCCCCAGCAGGCGGTGGCGGCAAGCTCCTCGTTGAGACCCGGCTGGAAGACGATGTCAGCCTGGGCGAGCTGTTTCTTCGCCTTCCACAGCTGCATGTCGAGGCCGCCGAGCGGCGAACCGCGATAGCCAGAGACGAACCCGGCCGTGTTCAAGCCGGCGCGACGGTCGCGCTCGCGCTGCATCAAGAGCATGCGAATGACCGCCTGCGCGCCGGACAGGAAGATGCGCTCCTTTGCGAGATCGAACTTGTCGTCGAGCGCGACGTCGTGCAGCGTCATCAGGCATTTCCTCTGCGGAGGCCACGCGGGGCAGGCAGCCAACGTCGGGGTCGGATGACGCATCCTTTCTCCCCTTGCAAGGCAGGTCAAACAAAATCGCAGATGCCAGGCAACGCGCAACGAACAGTCCGCGGCCATCCTGAATCGGGTATGAAACCGATCCGCGGACATTGCCCGGCGCATGAACATTACAGCTGCGGCGCGGCCGGCCGCGACGCGTCAGCCGCCTTTCGAGCAATCTGGCTTCGGCTCGCCCGGCAGCTTGCCGTCGGGATGGCCGACGAGATCGGGATTGGCGGTGTAGAGCTGGTCGATGACCAGCGGCCGGTCGGGCAGGATCGACTGGTCTTCCGTCGACATCAGCGTGGTGTCGATCTTCTGCAGGACCGCGCCGTCGGCGCCCTTGATGCTGATGGCAATCGCATAGGGCTTGTTCTTGACGACGCAGGTCAGTGCCGGGCTCTCCAGCGTCACCTTGTCGAGCTTCGGCCAGACCTTCTGCTCGACCACCAGAGGTGCGCCGCCGGCGGGATCCTGGAAGCTGGCGACCGCCACCTGGCCCTCTCCCATCGGCTTCAGCGGCCGCAGGGTCACCACATAAGTCGCCCTGGCGAGGCGGTAGTTGAAAACGAATATCTTGCCGGAAATCTCGAACAGCTTGCCTTCGGCGTCGCCGGTGTCGCGGCAGGCGCCGAGCGCAACGGCCACGATGAGCGCCGCGCCAACAAGGATCGAACGGGAAAGGCCGCTACGCATTCTTGACCTCATTTTCCGCCATGCGACGACGGCGATAGTGACGGCTTGCCTTCTGACGGTTGCCGCACACCGCCATGTCGCACCATAGGCGGCTGGAATTGCGGCTTCTGTCGACGAACAGCCAGGTGCAGTTGGGACAGATCCTGAGCCTTGCGACGGTATCGTCGCGCAGAAGCGATAGCGCCGAAACCGCCAGCGCCGCCTCGAAGGCGATCGGCGTCAGGGGATCACCGAACGGCCTTCCCGGCACACCGATCTCGGTCCGGCTGCCGGCAAGACCCTCGGCGCAGGCGCTCAGGAATCCGGGCAGATCAGCGGTGGCGACCGCGCCCTTCGACACCGCTCCACGAAACAGCCGGTCCGTCGCCTCGCGGATCGACAGCACGACGGGTGCGATCGCCACCGCTGAGGATACCGCCAGCGGCCTTTCGCCAAGCTCGGCGGCGCGAAAGCGGCTCGCCGCGTCGGCGAAGCGAGCAATCTCGGCCGGATCTTCGAAGCGGTCGAACGTCCGCTCCGGATCGCCGCGCAGCACGACGGTGTTCGCCGTGTCGAGCGCAAGCAGGCCGCCGGTGAAGCGGTGCGGGGTCCATGATACCGTCATGGCGAAAATCTAACCGATAAATCGTATTTGACAAGTTAGATTCAGCGATGCAACCTCACTCCGGGATGCGGTGGTCTCCGCAGCCTTTTGAGCATGCTGTTGGCCAGGACCGCTTCGCACTTTTGGGCGGCATGCTTCGAGGTTTTGCATGCTCTATTTCTTCCAGCAGGTGCTGAACGGGCTGCATTCGGGCGCGCTGTATGCGTTGCTCGCCTTTGGCTATGTGCTGACCAACGGCATCCTGCACCGCACCAATCTCGCTTATGGCGCGTTGTTCGCCTTTTGCGGCCAGACCATGATCCTGACCGCGGCCTTCGGCTATCAGGTGCTGTGGCTGACGCTGCTGGCGGCGGTGGCGCTCGGCGTCGTCGCTGCGTTCCTCTATGCCGCGCTGATCAGCCACGTGCTGTCGCGCAGTGTCTTCGAACCGTTGGCCGACCGCACGCCCAATGCAATCGTGGTGACGACGCTCGGCATCCTGCTGCTGCTGTCCGAAGCGAGCCGCATCGCCGCCGACACGCATGATCTGTGGCTGCCGCCGATGCTGGCGCAGCCCATCGTTTTCGCGCAGGGCGCGACCTTCAAGGCAACGCTGACGCTCATCCAGCTTATCGACTGCGCCGTGGTGGTGGCGGCAATCGCGCTGGCAAGCTGGGCTTTTGCCCGGTCGAGCTTCGGACGGTGCTGGCGCGCCGTCTCCGACGACCCCAAGGCTGCCGCGATGTGCGGCGTCGACGTACGCGCGGTGTTCCGGCACGCGGTGCTGTTCGGCGGCTTCTGCGCCGCGCTGGCCGGTGTCATGGCCGGGCTCTATTACGGCAATGTCAGCTTCGGCTCGGGCCTCGTCTACGGACTGAAGATCCTGTTCGTGACGGCGGTCGGCGGCTATCTCTCGCCACCGCGCGCGGCGCTCGGCGCGGCCGTCTTCGGCATGGCCGAATCGCTGTGGGCCGGCTACTTCCCGGTCGAGTGGCGCGACGCGTGGATGTACCTGTTCCTGGTCACGACGCTGATCCTGATCGGCGCCGGCCGCGACACCGGCAAAATCGCCTGAAAACGTCAGACTTTGGTTGCATGACGCGAGGGCAGATCGCCGGTATTGGGCACTGTCTGCGATGCGATGATATTCGCTGCCTCTATCCTTGTTGACCCGTCAGTCCACGCGCGGCATACCGTTGGACCACGTGGCGTGACGGACAAAAAGGGGGAAGCCGGCACGCCTCCGGTACAAGGGAGGAATGCATGGCAGGGCTTCTCGCTCTATCCAGGACTATTGATCGCGCCAACGAGTTCATCGGCAAATGGATATCGTGGCTGATCCTGCTGGCGATCCTGGTGAGCGCCGCCAACGCCATTATCCGCAAGGTGTTCGACATATCCTCGAACGCTTGGCTCGAGCTGCAATGGTATCTGTTCGGCGCCGCCTTCATGCTGGCCGCCGCCTATACGCTGAAGCAGAACGAACATATCCGCATCGACGTCGTCTACGGCCTGTTTCCACGCCGCGTGCAGCACTGGATCGACCTTTTCGGGCATGTCTTTTTTCTGATGCCGTTCGTGACGCTGATGGTGATCTATTTCGTTCCTTATGTGTCGCTGTCGTTTCGCAGCGGCGAGATGTCCAACAATTCCGGCGGCCTGATCATCTGGCCCGCCAAGGCCATCCTGCTCGTCGGGTTTTTCCTGCTGGCGCTGCAGGGCATCTCCGAGATCATCAAGAAGATCGCCATCATGCGCGGAGACATGGACGACCCCAATCCCTTCATATCGGTGCATGAGCAGGCCGAACTCGAAGCCAAGGCGCTGGCCGACGAGGTGCGTTCGTGATGGAGTTCATCGCGCAGAACATGGCGCCGATCATGTTCGCTTCGCTGATCATCTTCCTGCTGATCGGCTACCCCGTCGCTTTTTCCTTGGCCGCCAACGGCTTGATGTTCTTCTTCATCGGCGTGCTGCTGTCTCCCTATTCCGGAGGATCGATCAACCTCGCCTGGCCGCTCCTGCACGCATTGCCGGATAATTTCTACGGCAGCCGGGTGATGTCGAACGACACGCTGCTGGCCATCCCGTTCTTCACCTTCATGGGCATCGTGCTCGAGCGGTCGGGCATGGCCGAAGACCTGCTCGACACGATCGGCCAGCTGTTCGGGCCAATCCGCGGCGGCCTCGCCTACGCCGTGATCTTCGTCGGCGCGCTTTTAGCGGCGACCACCGGCGTGGTGGCGGCTTCCGTCATCGCCATGGGCCTGATCTCGCTGCCGATCATGCTGCGCTATGGCTATGACCGCCGGCTCGCATCCGGTGTCATTGCCGCCTCCGGCACGCTTGCCCAGATCATCCCGCCGTCGCTGGTGCTGATCGTGCTTGCCGACCAGCTCGGCCGCTCGGTCGGCGATATGTACGCGGGCGCGTTGATCCCGGGCCTCGTGCTCACCGGCCTCTATATGTCCTATATCCTGATCATGTCGATCATCCGGCCGAACTCGATGCCGGCGCTGCCGCTCGAGGCCCGTACACTTGGCCATGGCGTGATGTCGCTGCTGGTGGCTTTGCTGGTCACATCGGCGGTTTCCTACGCGGCATATCGTTATCTGGCGCCGGCGCATGGCGACAATGCCGACATTCTTGGCGCGACTGCCGGGGTGCTGTTCATCTACA
>NZ_RZPI01000404.1:0-5110 GCF_003998715.1 Mesorhizobium sp. M7A.F.Ca.CA.002.15.2.1 | reverse complement strand
ACAATGTGTTGCGCGGCGACATTGGGCTCTTCCTCAACGCGCTGGCGACCGTCATCGGCGTGGTGTTCTGCGTCAACCGGCTGACCAATGCGGCGCTGGAACCGCGGCTGCCGAACTGGCGCCTGATCCCGGTCGAAACCGGGCCGGCGCGCTGGCTGGTGCGCCTGGCCACCGCCATGGCCGTGGTCATCAGCGTCAACACCTTCCTGTCGGTGATCAACGACAAGATGGGTTCGCCGCTGTCGCTGACCATCGCCCGCAGTTTTGTCGCCACCATCATCGTCGGCATCATCCTGATCCTGATGGCGATGCTGAGGCCGTTCAAGGCGCGCGACGGAAGCTGGCGGCCCTGGCCGGCATGGCTGCGCTACCTGTCGCTGGGCCTTGGCCTATTCACCATCATAGCCGCCTTGCTCGGCTATATCGGCCTTGCGCTGTTCGTTTCGCTGCAGGTCGTCGTCACCGGCACAGCCTTGATCACCGCCTATATCGGCTTCCTGTCGGCGCAGGCGATCGGCGAGGAGGGTGCTTTCGCCAACACCTCCGTCGGGCGCTGGCTGTCGGCCAATTCCAGCTACGAGGATACGGCCCTCGACCAGCTCGGCCTTGTCGTCAGCGTTGCCATCAATGTGATGATCGTGCTGGTGTTCCTGCCGCTGATCCTGCTGATGTGGGGTTTCCAGCCCGGCGATATCCAGGCTTGGGCCTACAAGCTCGCAACCGGGATCAACATCGGCTCGGTGACGATCTCGGTCACCGGCATCCTCTCCGGCATCGTCGTCTTCGTCATAGGCTATTTCCTGACGCGGTGGTTCCAGGGCTGGCTCGACGGCTCGGTCATGGCGCGTGGCAAGGTCGATACCGGCGTGCGCAACTCGATCAGGCTGGCGGTCGGCTATGCCGGCGTCGCGCTGGCGGCACTGGTCGGCATCTCGGCGGCGGGCATCGACCTGTCCAGCCTGGCACTGGTCGCCGGCGCTCTTTCCCTCGGTATCGGCTTTGGCCTGCAGAACGTGGTGTCCAATTTCGTTTCCGGCCTGATCCTTCTGGCCGAGCGGCCGTTCAAGGTGGGCGACTGGATCGTTGCCGGCGACGTCAGCGGCACGGTCAAGAAGATCAGCGTGCGCGCCACCGAGATCGAAACCTTCCAGCGGCAATCGGTGATCCTGCCCAATTCGAACCTGATCAACAACGCCGTCGGCAACTGGACGCACCGCAACAAGCTCGGCCGCGTCGACATCAAGGTCGGCGTCGCCTATGGCAGCGACGTCAAGCAGGTTCATGCCGTCCTGCTGGAGATCGCCCGCAGCCACCCGATGGTGCTGAAGAACCCCGAACCCTTCGTGCTGTTTTCCAATTTCGGCCCCGCCGCCCTGGAATTCGAAATCCGCGTGTTCCTGGCCGACGTGATGAACGGCAACATCGCGCAGAACGACATCCGTTTTGCCGTCCTCGAAAAATTCAGCAGCGAACACATCGAGATCCCCTCGACGCCGCGCGCCGTGGTCGAGGCCCACAAGCCCAAGGCCTGGCCGACGGACGACGACAAGATCGAGGCCGACTTCGCCGAACAGGAGCAGATAAGGGCCGAAGCCGAGGCGGAGAAGAAGCGACTGGTCAAGTCTCGCAAAACCAAGAAGCCGGACCCGGACTAGGCTCGGACTCCGTCGACCTCAATCCTGCCCGGAATCGATTGCGGCATGAATGGGGCATTCAGTTGCGGTTCAGCTTCCATCTCATATAAGCTCCATGCAAAGGCGAAAATGCCTTGCCAAATGCAACAGAGGCGGTGGGAACACCGATATTGCACCATGTGGAAGTCTCTCGTCGCTGCAGTCGCCCTGGTCGCCGCCATCGGCTCGGTCCATGCCGCGAGCGCGGTCAACAAGGACGCCGAGACCCGCACGCTGGTCGTAACGGAGGGCGGCAGCAAGACCGACCTTGCGCTGGCCGGTGGCGAAACGGTTGAGTTCTGCCCGAACGGCTGCTTCGTCACCTTGCCCAATGGCGATCTCGAAGCCCTGACCGGTTCGGAAACGGTCGAGATCTCGGGCGGTGTCGCCCGCATCAAGTAATCTTGGCGTCACGATTGTAGAGGCCGGGCATTTGCCCGGCCTTTTATCGTTTCCGGTAGCGGTTGTTTAACAATGACACCGGAAATACCGCCATGGCAGCCGTCTGCAACCGTGCGTTTTAACGTTCGCTACGCCATCGCCCGCTATACCAGCCTCAAGACGCCGAAAAGCGGCGCGCAACTCTACGCGGGCAGGGCAGGACGGACATGGATGCGCGATCGGACAGGAACGCAATACCGCTTGCGGTCGATCTCGACGGCACGCTGATCGCAACCGACCTGTTGTGGGAAGGGCTGTTCATCCTTCTCAAGAAGAACCCGCTCTATATCTTCCTCGTACCGTTCTGGATCGCCGGCGGGCCGGCGCGGCTGAAGCAGGCGATCGCGCAGCGCATCGACATCGATCCGGCATCGCTGCCCTATCGCGAGGTGCTGCTTTGCCGCCTCCGGACCGAGCACGCCGAGGGCCGCAAGATCGTGCTGGCGACCGGTACGCCGCGCAAGTTCGCCGACGCCATCGCGGCCCATCTCGGCATTTTCGACCAGGTGCTGGCCACCGATGGTCTCGCCAATCTCACCTCGGGCAGGAAGCGCGCCTCGCTGATCGCAGCCTATGGCGATGGCGGTTTCGACTACGCCGGCAACAGCCGCCATGACCTCCAGGTCTTCGATGCCGCACGCAACGCGATCGTCGTCGCGCCCGACCGCCATGCCGCGCGCTGGCAGGCGGCACATGGCGCCGAGACGGTGTCGGCGCCGAAGCCCACTTTGCGGACCATCGTCAAGATGCTGCGCGTGCATCAGTGGCTGAAGAATTCGCTGATCGCAGTGCCGATGGTGCTCTCGCATGAATATTTCAACACCGACATGATCTGGGAATGCCTGCTGGCATTCGTCTCGTTCAGCGCGGTGGCATCGGCCATCTACATCCTCAATGATTTCTTCGACCTCGCGCTCGACCGCAAACACCTCACCAAGCGCAACAGGCCGTTCGCCAGCGGCGCGCTGTCGATCCCGTTCGGACTTGGGGCGATCGCGGTGCTTCTGGCGATCGGCATCGGCACCGGGCTGTTCCTGTCGCCCGAATTCATGGCTGTGCTCGGCGGCTACATGGTCGTCACCACCGCCTATTCGCTGTCGTTCAAGCGCATGCTGCTGGTCGATGTGCTGACGCTCGCCGGCCTCTACACGATCCGCGTCCTGGCCGGTGCGGCGGCGACCGGCGTCGACGTCTCGTTCTGGCTGCTGGCCTTCTCCATCTTCTTCTTCCTGTCGCTGGCGCTGGTGAAGCGCTTCGTCGAACTGCGCACCACCGCCATTCCGCCCGGCGAGCGCATTGCCGGTCGCGGCTATCGCACCGAAGACCAGGAGATCGTCGCCCAGGCCGGCATGGCCTCGGCCTTCTCCTCGGCGCTGGTGCTGGCGCTCTACATGGACAGTGTCGCGGTGCGGGAACTCTATCCGCATCCATGGCTGATCTGGCCGCTGGCGCCGATCGTGCTTTATCTTACCATGCGCGTCTGGATCCTGGCGCGCCGCAACGAGATGCATGACGATCCGGTCGTCTTCATCATCCGCGACTGGCGCAGCCAGATCGTGGTGCTGATCGGTGCGGTGATGCTGGTCATCGGGGGCTGGTAGGCATGGCCGCCGGACGTTTCCCAAGCTTTGGCCTTGCCACGCCGCCGGCGCCGCGCGCCATCGGTGCCGACGAGGCGATCGCGCTGCTGAAGGGCGGTCAGGCCAAGCCGGCGTCGCTGCTTGCCTATGGCAATGGCCGCTCCTACGGCGATTCCTGCCAGAACGGGGCCGGAGCGGTCGTCGATATGCGATCGCTGAACCGGATCCACGCCTTCAACGCCGAAACCGGTGTTCTCGAGGCGGAGGCCGGCGTGCTGTTGTCCGACATCATCGCCCACGCCGCCCCCTACGGCTTCTTCCCCGCCGTTGTGCCAGGCACGCAATTCGTCACGCTCGGCGGGGCCATCGCCAATGACGTGCATGGCAAGAACCATCACCGGCGCGGCACCTTCGGCTGCCATGTCGAGAGCTTCACGCTGCTCAGGTCCGACGGCAAGACCCACCGCTGCTCGGCGACAGACAATACGCGGCTGTTTGCGGCGACGATCGGCGGCATGGGGCTGACCGGCCTCATCCTGTCGGCCTCGATCCGGCTGATGCGGGTGCATTCCCTCGACATCGTCGAAAAGGCGACGCCGTTTCGTGATCTCTGCGAATTCTTCGACCTGGCCGAGGCGGCCGATCAGGCCAACGAATATGCGGTCGCCTGGATCGATCAGTTGGCCGGCGGCCGCAACAGCGGTCGTGGCCTGCTGCTGTCGGGCAATCACGCCGAGCACGGCTCGCATGCCGCCTCGCGCGTCGGCGGCAATTTCTCGGTACCGGTGCAGCCGCCGTTCAATGTGCTCAACCGGCCGTTCCTGACCGCCTTCAACGCTGCCTACAGGTGGAGGAAGAGCCGAGCAACGGTGCCGCGCCAGGCCGGATATCAGGGCTTCTTCTTTCCACTTGACGGCGTGCGCGACTGGAACCGGCTTTATGGGCCGAAAGGGCTCTTCCAGCACCAGAGCGTGGTGCCGGAAGAGACGGCGCGCGAGGCCGTGCCGGCATTGCTGGCGGCTGCAAGGCAAGCCGGGCAGGGCTCGTTCCTCACGGTGCTGAAACGCTTCGGCTCCATCCGCTCGCCGGCGCTGCTGTCGTTTCCGCGTCCCGGCTACACGCTGACACTGGATTTCCCCAACAGGGGCGCCACGACGCTGACACTGCTGCGGGAACTCGACCGCATCACGGTCGAGGCCGGCGGCGCGGTCAATCCGTACAAGGACGCCCGCATGGGGGCCGAAATCTTCGCTTCGTCCTTTCCCGAATGGCAGCGGCTGGAAGGGCTCCGCGACCACGCCTTCATGTCTGATTCCTGGGCGCGCACCGCGAAGAGACTGGATGCGCGACGAGGCGCGGTCGAAGCAGCCGAATAGATAAAATTCGAATAATTCTTGGTTAATTGATGATTAATAA
>NZ_RZPI01000403.1:0-5115 GCF_003998715.1 Mesorhizobium sp. M7A.F.Ca.CA.002.15.2.1 | reverse complement strand
ACGCGGTCGGCGTCGCCCTTGACGCGTTCGCCGTCCTTGGGCAGCGGCGGTTTCCACGAGCCGATGGACTCGATGAACCGGCCGTCACGCGGCGAACGGGCGTCGGCAATGACGACGTGGTAGTAAGGACGCTTCTTCGAGCCCGCACGGGCCAGTCGGATCTTCAAGGGCATTTCTTTTCTCCTAAAAACTAAGTTCGTTGATTGGGTTTCAGTTGGTTTTCGTCACGCCGTTGGAAGCGGCGATCTGTTCGTGGTGGCGGATCACTTCGCGGACGACGAAGTTGAGGAACTTTTCCGCGAAATCCGGGTCGAGATGGGCATCCTTCGCCAGTTGGCGAAGCCGGGCGATCTGCTGCTGCTCGCGTGCCGGGTCGGCCGGCGGCAAGCCATGAGTCGCCTTCAGCACGCCAACCGCCTTGGTGCAGCGGAAGCGCTCGGCAAGCATGTGGATGAGGGCTGCGTCGATGTTGTCGATCGACGCCCGGTAATCTGCCAGGAGGGCGCGGGCGTCGGCCATGTCCTTTTCTTCGTTCATGGCGTCCTCACTTCTTCTTGCCAAGGCCGGGCAGCCCGCCACCGCCGAGGCCGGGAAGCCCGGGAAGTTTCATGCCGCCGGGCAAACCTGGCATGCCGCTGGGCAGGCCACCGCCGCCGGGAAGGCCTTTCATGCCGCCGCCTAGGCCGGCTGCCTGCGCCTGCTTCTGCAAGGCTTCGAGCTGCTTGGGATCCATCTTCGACAGGTCCGGCATGCCGCCGCCCATCATGCCACCCATACCGCCGGGCATCATGCCGCCGAGGCCCATCTTGGAGGCGAGGCCGCCCATCATGCCGCGCATCAGGCCGCCGCCTTTGCCCTTGCCGCCCATTGCCTTCATCATGTCGGCCATGCCGCGATGCATTTTGAGCAGCTTGTTGATTTCGGCCGCGTCGGTGCCGGAACCGGCAGCGATGCGCTTCTTGCGCGAATGCTTGAGCAAATCGGGATTGGCGCGCTCTGCCTTGGTCATCGACGAGATGATGGCGAGCTGGCGGCCGAACATCTTGTCGTCGAGACCGGCGGCGGCCATCTGGTCCTTCATCTTGCCCATGCCGGGCATCATGCCCATGATGCCGCCCATGCCGCCCATCTTCGACATCTGCTGAAGCTGGCCGGCGAGATCGTTCAGGTCGAACTTGCCCGACTGCATCTTCTTGGCCATCGCCGCCGCCTGTTCGGCGTCGATGTTCTCGGCGGCCTTTTCGACGAGCGAGACAATGTCGCCCATGCCGAGGATGCGGTCAGCGATGCGCTTGGGGTGGAATTCCTCCAGCCCGTCCATCTTTTCGCCGGTGCCGATCAGCTTGATCGGCTTGCCGGTGACGGCGCGCATCGAAAGGGCAGCACCGCCACGGCCGTCGCCGTCCATGCGGGTCAGCACGAGACCGGTGATGCCGACGCGCTCGTCGAAGCTCTTGGCCAGGTTGACGGCGTCCTGGCCGGTCAGCGAATCGGCGACCAGCAGGATTTCGTGCGGGCTCGATACCTTCTTGATGTCGGCCATCTCGACCATCAGCGGCTCGTCGATATGGGTGCGGCCGGCGGTGTCGAGGATGACGACGTCGTGGCCGCCGAGCTTGGCCGCCTGCACGGCGCGGCGCGCGATGTCGACCGGCGACTGGCCGGCGATGATCGGCAGCGTGGCGACCTTGACCTGTTCGCCGAGCTGGCGAAGCTGCTCCTGCGCGGCGGGGCGCCGCGTGTCGAGCGAGGCCATCAGGACCTTCTTGTTCTGACGCTCGGAAAGACGCTTGGCGATCTTGGCCGAAGTGGTCGTCTTGCCGGAACCCTGCAGGCCGACCATCATGATGACGACCGGCGCCGGGGCATTGAGATCGATGGCGACGCCTTCAGCGCCGAGCATGTCGACCAGTTCGTCATGAACGATCTTGACGACCATCTGGCCGGGCTTGATCGACTTGACCACGGCAGCGCCGACGGCCTTCTCGCGCACCTTGTCGGTGAAGGAGCGCACCACTTCCAGCGCCACGTCGGCTTCGAGCAGCGCACGGCGCACCTCGCGCAGCGCCGCCGAGACATCAGCCTCCGACAGCGCGCCGCGGCCGGTCAGGCCGTTCAGGATCGAACCAAGACGTTCCTGTAGCGATTCAAACATTCGTTTTCCTTTTCCCTGGCACCCGGATGGTGCCCGAGAGGTAATGCGTTCGCGCCCAGTGTCCAACCAAAAGTCCAAGCAAAAGCCAAAACCAAAAAGCACCCGGGGGCGCTCAGCGCTGCCGGGTGTTGGCCTCCAGGATCGATTTACAGCACTTCACCTCAAAGAGGTTTCGGCGTCCTGGTCGGCTTGCTCGGAGGGATACTCGTCGCGGAATTCGGGGCGTGTAGACAGGAAATCTGCGCAAGAGTCAAGACAAGGGCCGGGTAGCGTCATTCCCGGACCCGCATTCAGGCCGTGCTCGCGCGGTCCGGAAGCTCGGCGGCGACCTTGAGCGGCGAGCGCGGATGCAAAAGCAGCCCGATGGTCAGCAGGCTGCAGGCGATGCCGATGAAGGCGATGAGAACCGCATCCGACGTTGCCCAGCCCGGTCCCTCGAGCGGCCTGGCGTTGAACAGGGCGAAGGAATTGTAGCTTTCCTGATGCGAGATCAGCAGGAAGCCGGTCAGGTTGTTGCCGAGATGAGCACCCAGCGCGGCGCCGAGATTGCCTGTTGCGTAAACGACAAGCGTCAGCAGCAACGCGAAAGCGGCGATCGACGCCAGCACACAGGCGTTGATGGCTGGCGACGAACTCGCACTCCAATGCAGCGAGGTGAACAGCAGGGCCGGCAGCAGCGCCCAGATGAACGGGCTCTTGAACCGGCTGGCCAGCCCGCGCAGCAGGTAGCCGCGAAACAGCAACTCTTCCGACGAGGTCTGCAACAGAGTGAGCGCGGCGATCGGGATCGCAAACAGCAGCCAGGACGACAGGCTGATCGGGCCGCGCGCGATCTGCGGCTGCAAGAGATAGAGCAGGATTTCGGAGATCAACGAGGTGATCAGCACCGCGATCAGCCCCTTGAGGAAGCCGGACCATGAAACACGCCGGCTGTTGCCGAGCAGCGCCGACAGCTTCTCGCCATGCACCCAGCGCATCGCGACCCACAGGCCGATCCAGATGCCGGCGAACGAGACGAGCGCGGTGAGAATGCCGATGGGCGAGGCGAGGAAACCCTGCATGCCGGATGATGGGGCCGCCTGCCGGGCGAAGAAGGCATAGGTGCCGCCGACCAGCACGGCCACGGTGGTTGCTGCCCAAAAAAGGACGACGATCCCCGTTCCGAGCAACAGGCGCGGCAAGGTCGTCCTGGCGTTCGGCGAATGCCTGTAGCGCTCGAAGGCGGCCGGATCGATGGTCACGCGGGCTCCTTTGCCAAAGTCATCGCCTATTGACTAACCGACCGCCGGAAAAATCGGAAGTCTTCCGCAAAGGACAATGCTCAGAGCAGCGTCGGCGCACAAGAGGCGACGCTGCGGTGCCGCCTGCCGGCGGCCGCTGCTGTGGCAGCGGCCGCTTATGTCAATTGTCGTCAGCGCACGACGTACATGATGCGCCGGGTCTGCGGATCGATCAGCGCCCGCTGGCCGTTCACATAGACATAGCGGTAATTGTAGTCTGGAATCTCGCGCAGCTCGACGGTGTCGGGCAGGGTCGCGCCGGTGACCACTTCGCCATCGAGATAGATGGGATCGAGGCGGTGCGTGTCGACATAGGTGCGGACTTCAGCCGGGGGCGGCGGGAAGTCATCGACGACCGGATCGCTGGCGATGATCGCGCCGGTATAATCGGTCGAGTAGTTGCCGATGTCCTCCGGCGGCGAGACGACAGCAACGCTGGCGCGCCGTTGCGTCAGCACCACCCGGCTGCCGCCTATATCGGCCGTCACATAGTCGGAATAGACCCAGCCCTGGCCGCCGGCCTCGGCTATGGTGCACCATTTGCTGTTTTCGATGCAGCCATTGAGCGTTGCCGACTGACCGGCGGCGAGCACGCCGATGACAGGGTATTGCGGGCCGGGTCCGGCGCGAACGTTAAGATCGGTGACGGCTGAGACGGCGGTGTCGGCAAACGCGGCGCCCGACATCACGGTCAGCATTCCGGCGACCGCCGGAAACAACAGGGATTTCATGGTTTCTCTCCGTTTTCATGGTCCCTCGCCAGCGAAAACGGGGCAGCAGCTCATGCGTTCCCGCTAAAGCGCCTGTGCCAACTCACGATTTGTTCCCTGTTCTCCAGGCAAATCGGTCAGAAGTTCGTGAACGAAGTCCAATTTCCGCGCCGTGACGTCCGAAATGACAAAGGGATAGAGGTCCGGCAGGCCCATGCAGCGGTTGATCGAATTGGAGGCTTCCGACAGCACCAGCCAGCGGGCCAGGATCTTTTCGAAAGACTCGGGCGCGGTCGGCGGCTCCGAGGGTGCGGCCTGCAATTCGCCGCCTGTGTCGCCGCGCGGCAAGTCGTTGGCCTCCACCGTCTCCAGCCGGCCGAGCGGAAAGTTCAGTGCGTGCACCATTTCCAGCGTGTCGGTGATGTGCAGGTGGTGAGCCCAGGTCTCGGCCCAGTCCTCCCATGGATGCGAGGTCGCATAGGCCGAGATGTGGCCTTGCTGCCAGTCGGGCGGCGCACCATTGGCATAATAGGCCTTCAGCGCCTGTTCGTAATCGGCGCGGTCATCGCCGAACAGTGCGCGGAAAGCTTCGAGCCGGTGCGGATCGTCGCGGATCAGGCGGTCCCAATAATAGTGCCCAAGCTCATGACGGAAATGACCGAGCAAGGTGCGGTAGTTCTCGCCCATCTCGACGCGGCGCTTTTCGCGCTCGGCCGAATCCGCCTCGGCGACGTTGAGCGTGATCAGGCCATTGTCGTGGCCGGTCAGGATCCGCTCGCCGCCGGGGCCGCCGCCGATCGGATCGGCGAGGAAGTCGAAGGCCAGCCCGATCTCGTCGGCGGGGTTCTGCTTGGGCGCCACCGGCAGCCCGAAGGCCAGCAGCGAATAGATGGCGCGCTTCTTCGCCGCTTCGACACGGATCCAGCGGCGGCGGTTGCCGTCGACGGAGAGATCCGGGATCAACTGGTTG
>NZ_RZPI01000402.1:0-5124 GCF_003998715.1 Mesorhizobium sp. M7A.F.Ca.CA.002.15.2.1 | reverse complement strand
GGAAATGTCGAAGATCGGCACCAGCCCGCCGAACAGCAGGATCAGCACCAGGCCCCACAGGAAGTCGGGAATGGAAAGCGCCGCGCCGCTGGCGATGTCGATGCCGGCCTCGACCGCCGTGCCGCGTTCGCGCGCGCCGATGATTGCCGTCGTGCCGCCGAGCGCCACCGCCATCACAAGCGCGACGATGGCAAGCTCCAGCGTCGCTGGCAGCCGGTTGAAGACGAGACCCAGCACATCCTGCCTGAGCGAAATCGAGGTGCCGAAATCGCCCCTGGCGACGCCTGACAGCCAGATGAAGAATTGCTGCACGATGGTCTTGTCGAGGCCGTAGAGCGCTCGCAGCCGGGCAATGTCGGCATCCGTAGCACCAGGCGGCAGCATCATGGCGATCGGATCGCCGGGCGCGACGCGGATCACGACAAAGACGACGACGGCCACGCCGAACAGCGTGATCAGCATCGTCAGCAGACGGATCAGGAATCTTTGCAGGAGCATTCTGGCGTAGGCCTAATGCGTTTCGGTGACTGATGGAACGAAGACCCCTCATCCGGCCGCTTCGCGGCCACCTTCTCCCCGAGGGGAGAAGAGGTCGCTGACGGCTGAGCCGGTCTCTTCTCCCCAGCGGGGAGAAGGTGGCCCGAAGGGCCGGATGAGGGGGCCTGCGCAAGTTGGGAGAAGGCATGCCGGCTTTGCGACAGCGCGCCTTTCTCGACTCTCTCAGGCCGGGGTCATCAGGGCCGGCAGCAGCGCGCCCGACACATGCTGAACCACATTGACGCCCTTGGCATGGACGATGGGCTGCGCATACTGCATCAGCGGCAGCACATAGGCCTGCTCGGCGATGTATTTGTCGACAGCCTTCCAGCCGGCGATGCGCTTGGCCTCGTCCTTCTCGCCCCACAGCGGGTTGATCATGTCGATCAAATCCTGGCTGTCCCACACCGAATGCGGGCTCGGGCCGTACATGGCAAAGCCGGTCGAGGTGGTCGGATCGCCGATGGCGTTGCCCCAGTTGTAGAAGGCGGCCGGCGCCAGCTTATCGGCGGCGCGCAGTTCGTAGTGCTTTGCGATCTCGTAGACCTCGATCGTCGCCTCGATGCCGACCTTGCGCCACATGCCGACGATCGCCTGGATCATCTCATAGTCCTTGGGCTTGAAGCCCTTGGTCGTCTGGATGGTGAACTTGACCGGCTTTTCCGGCGAATAGCCGGAGGCAGCCAGCAATTCCTTGGCCTTTTCCGGATTGTGCTCGACCTTGATCGACGCGTCGTAGGATGCGTATTCCGGCGTTTCCAGCGTATCGATCGGCTGTCCGTAGCCGCGCAGCAGGCGATCGACCAGCAGCTTCTTGTCGACGGCCATCACGGCGGCCTGACGGACGTTCTTGTCCAGCATCGCCTCGATGTCGTTGAAGAAGATCATGCCGATGTCGGAAACGTTCTTGCACGAGCCGGCCAGCCCGTCCTTGGCGATCAGCCGGTCATACTCCTCGTAGGGGATTTCGAGCGTCACTTGCGAGGAGCCGGATTCGATCTCGGCGACGCGGCTTGCCGCGTCGGCGACGAACTTGATCGTCACATTCTCGAAGGCCGGCTTGCCGCCCCAGTAGTTCGGGTTTGCCTTGAGCCGCAGGAAAGCGTTGCGCTCGAACTTTTCCACCATGTAGGGGCCGGTGCCGATCGGCGCCTTCTCGAAACCTTCGGCGCCGACCTTCTCGTAATAGGCCTTCGGCATGATGTAGCCGGTCAGGAACGACATCCATTTGAAATAGACCGGGTCGAACTGCACGACGTCGCCGGTGATCTTGTTGCCGTCGATCTTGAAGTTGTTGACGTTCTTCCAGACGAACTGGATCGGGTTGCCGGTCTTTTCGTCGCCTGCCCGCTGTAGCGACCAGACGACGTCCTCGGCCGTGAACGGCGAGCCGTCATGCCAGGTCACGCCTTCGCGCACCGTCATCATGATCTTCGTGCGGTCGTCGTTCCAGCCCCATTCGGTGAGCAGGCCCGGCGCGAAGGACAAATCGGGCTTCTGCGGGATGAACTGGTCGAATACCGACTGGTAAAGCCCCTGGATCGTCGGGTTGACGGCCGAGGGTCCGGTGGTCGGATCCCAGGATGGCAGGTTGACATTGTAGGCGATGGTCAGTTCGCCGGCAGCCGCCCTAGCGATCTGCGGCAGGCCGACGGCGGCCACCCCGAGTGCCGCGGCGCTGTATCCGAGCAATTCCCGTCTGTTGATTGTCATGGTCGTTCCCCTTGTTGGTTTTGTTTCTGCGCGGCGTCTTCAGGTCATTGGTTCAGGCTTCTTGGGCAGCAGCGCCTTGCCCCTCGTAGCCTCAAGGAAATCTCCGGCTCCTACCTCCCGCCAAGCTGTTGTGCGAGCATGAAGCCCGACGCCGCACCGGTGCCGGCGCCCGGCCATGTCGCGGCTCCAGTGAGGTGCAGATGCGCCACCGGCGTGTTCCAGCCGGCATAGTTGCGCGCCGGGCGGAATAAAAAGTTCTGCGCCAGATGATGGCTGCCGCAGACCTGGTCGCCACCGACGAGATTCGGGTTCTCACGCTCGAGGTCGATGGGCGAGAAGACGGCGCGGCCGAGAATCTTGTTGCGCAGGCCGGGCGCATAGGTCTCGATGATGTCGAGGACACGGTCTGCGTAGACCTCCTTCACCTTGTCCCAATGGTCCGGTGCGATCTTGCCGGCGGCATCGCCCAGGATTTCGGCCGGCAGCATGCGCACTTGCACCCACAGCACATGCTTTCCCTGAGGCGCCCGCGACGGGTCGATCGCCGTCGGCTGGCCGACCACCAGCACAGGCTCGTCCGGCAGCATGCCCGCCATGGCCTGCTGATAGGTGCGCGACATGGCGTCGAGCGACGGCGACAGATGCACATAGGCGAACTGCCGAAGCTCCGCTCCGGCACGCCAATCCGGCAAATCGTCCAGCGCCAGGTGGATCATCATCGTGCCTGGCGCATGGCGGAATTTCTGCATCGCCGTGTCGAAGCCGGCGTCGCCCGAACCATTGGGCAGCAGCTTGCCCGTCAGCGCCTTGGGCGCGACGCCGGCAATGACTGCCCTGGTGGCGGTATGCGTCTCGCCCGAAGCGAGCCGTACGCCGGTCGCCTTGCCGGCCGAAACGGTGATCTCGGCGACTTCGGCGCCGGTGACGATCTTGCCGCCGGCGGAGGTCGCCATGCCAGAGAGGGCACGGATGATGGTGTCGGCGCCGCCCTTGCCCAGCACCATGCCGAAACTCTGGTTGGCCATCGATTCCAGATAGGGGAAAACCGCACCGCCGGCGATATCCGGGGCGAAGTCGAGATGCATGCCCCAAGTGGCGAGCGTTGCCCTGATATGCGGCGACTCGAAAGTTTCCTCCAGCCAGGCGCGGGGTGAGGACAGCAGCAGCCGGCCCGTATCGAGCGCTCCGGACATGCCCTTCTTGCGCCACAGGTTCCACGCCGTGCCGGCAAGCGCGCGGGCACTCATCGGCGAACCCAGCAGCCGGAACAGGTGTTCGGCCTCCGCCGGGAAGGCGGCGACCAGCCTGCGCCATGTGGCGGCGTCGGCGGCTGAGAAGGCGGCGATGCGCGCGGCGGTCTTTTCCAGATCGTTGCTGACGCCGAACCAGCGCCCGTCAGGGAATGCGCTGGCGAAACAGTCGGCGACCGGGGCGAACTCCAGCCCCTGCGCTTTCAATTCATTTGCATATTTCCGGTGGAAGGCCGAGCCGGCGAAGAGGCTGAGATTCATCGCGCCGAAATCGTGGCGGAAGCCGGGAAGGGTGAATTCGCGCGTCTGGACGGCGCCGCCGATTGCCGCGCCGCGCTCGAAAACCCCTGTTTTCCAGCCTTTGAGCGCCAAATGCGCAGCGCATGCCAGACTGTTGTGGCCCGCCCCGACAAAGATGGCGTCGAACTCGCTCACGCCCCGTCCCCATTTCCTTTATGCTTAAAGATAATTGCAGATGCATATGTTTTCGTCTAGTAGGATATTAAGGGCCGAGACGAGCCTTGATCATCACACGAAAGAGGGAACTTCAAACCATGGACACGCAAAAACTCCTCGGCGAAGTCGCCGGCCAGCTTCTTTCAGGCGCCATCAAGGTGGTCGACCTGTCGGCGCCGCTCGGGCCGGACACGCCGTTGATCAAGCTGCCGCCGGAACTCGCCGTCGACACGCCGAAGGTCGAGATCCACAACATCTCCCGTTACGACAAGAACGGTCCGTGGTGGGCCTGGAACTGGCTGAAGCTCGGCGAACATTCGGGCACGCATTTCGACGCGCCGCAGCACTGGATCAGCGGCAAGGATTATCCGGACGGCGCCACCGACACCATTCCGGCGCAGAATTTCGTCGGCCCGGTCAATGTCATCGACTGTTCGAAGGAAGCCGCCGCCGACCCCGATTTCCTGCTCACCGTCGACCACATCAAGGCCTGGGAAGCCAAGCACGGTGCGATCAATGCCGGCGAATGGGTGGTGATGCGCACCGACTGGTACAAGCGCAACGGCTCGGAAGCCGAGTTCCTCAACGCCAACGAGACCGGTCCGCACACGCCCGGCCCGACGGCCGAAGCCATCCAGTTCCTGATCAGTAAGGACATCAAGGGCTGGGGCTCGGAGACGATCGGCACCGATGCCGGCAAGGCCGGTGGCATGGAGCCGCCATTCCCGGCGCACACGCTGATGCACAAGGCCAACCGCTACGGTCTCGCCAGCCTTTGCAACCTCGACCAGCTGCCGCCGAAGGGCGCCATCCTGATCGCGGCGCCGCTCAAGATCGAGCACGGCACCGGCAGCCCGATTCGCGCGCTGGCGCTGGTGTCGAAGCAATAAAGCGAGGTGGGTCTTCGGGAGAAGATCATGCGAGAAGGCGAAACCGGGTTGATGGCAGGTAGAGGGTGGCAGGCTTGTAGCGCTAGCGCCCTACGGCGCCCCCCTCTGTCCTGCCGGACATCTCCCCCTCAAGGGGGGAGATTGGCCTTCACAATGGTTTTCGCCAATCTGCGACGTTGCAGGATTGAGTGGGGCGCCGAAGCTGCCAATCTCCCCCCAAGAGGGGGAGATGGCCGGCAGGCCAGAGGGGGGCGCCGTAGAGCGCAATTCCACGCGAT
>NZ_RZPI01000401.1:0-5126 GCF_003998715.1 Mesorhizobium sp. M7A.F.Ca.CA.002.15.2.1 | reverse complement strand
CGGCCGAAGCGCTCGAGATGGGCGAGCACGCCGTCGATCATCTCGCGGTTGTCGGCGAGATGCGCCTGGCCCGCCTCGGTGATCGAAAACACCTTCTTGTTACCGTCGGCGGCGGAGGCGGCATAGCCGGCCTCTTCCAGGAAGGTCAGCGTCGGGTAGACCACGCCCGGGCTCGGGCTGTAGATGCCGCTGGTGCGCTCTTCCAGGGCCTTGATGATGTCGTAGCCGTGACGCGGCGCTTCGGCCAGCAGCGACAGCGTGATCAGCTTGAGGTCGCCGTCGGCCAGCATGCGTCCGGCGCGGAACATGTCGCCCGGACCGCCGCGCCCGCCACCACGGCCGCCGTGGCCGAACGGGCCAAAGCCGCCGCCCCCTCTGCCACCGAATTTGCCGGCCATGTGCATGAACATGCGCTCGCCGAAATGACCGCGCCCGAAATGATTGTGTTTGTGCATTGATTGCTCCTTGAGTTGTATCGTACGATATATCTTAATTAGGCAAGTCAATCGATGGAGTCAAGATATATCTTACGATGTATCTGAATGCAGCACCAGCGGGCTCGATTTTCCAGTCTCGGCCGCTTCGTTGCGAACGGCGGCCACCGATAAATTCGGCTACCAGCGCCCCTTGCGCCGGTTCCAGGCATAGAGAAGATCGGCAAAGCGATCGTAGGCAAAGCGTGTCAGCGGCAAGGCAACCGGATTGCCGAACAGCGTCGCCAACCAGCCCTCGCCCGGCGTGACCTTCCATACCGCGATGGCGACATCGGCGCCGACCAGCAGTCGGCCCTCGGCATCGGTGGCGTGCAGCCGGCGGCGGATATCCTCAAGCGACGCGCCAAATCCGGCTAGCGCTGCCGGTTCAAGATTGATGTCTCGGAACTCGATCCGCCCAGCCTTGACCGCTTCGATCAGCCGCCGCTTCTGCCTGCTGATCCCGGCATCGCAGACCGGGCAGCGCGTATTGTACCAGACGGTCAGCATAGTTCCGGCATTTGGTTGGTAGCGCAAACTTGAAGGACCACGAACGATCGGGCGCCGTCAAGACGTCGCTCGGTCGCTCGCGCGAAGGAGAATGTATCGGGCCAGCCGGTCCGGCCCTTCCGCTACAGGCTCTATCCGAGCGAGGTGACGATCTCGCGGTAGGCCAATTCGGGAAAGGCCTTCAGCGTCCGCGTCCTGACATTGCCGGCTGCCGCCAGCATCAGCGAGAAGCGCGCCAGCACCGCGTCGTCGGGCGCTTCGACCATCGCCACCATGTCGTATTCGCCCATGGTCAGGTAGAACGCCTTGAACGATCCGCCCATGTCTCCCAGCTGCTTTCTGGCGGCGTCGAGCCGCTTCGGTGACTCGCGCACGTTTCTGGCACCCTGCTCCGTCCAGTTCATCAGCACGATGTAGCTTGTCATGGCACACCTCCCTCCGGGGCCACGGAGCACGGCGGCTTCGCCGGGGCGGGCATCCGGGTTATCGCCCAGAAATGCATCCGACAGCGAAATTATCCTCCCGAAGGGCCCGGCCCGCAAGAGTGCGCCCCACAAACAAAAAAGGGCGCCATCGGCGCCCTTGAACTCTTTGCATCGGTAAGTCTCAGCTATCCAGGAAACTGCGCAGCTTGCGCGACCTGCTCGGGTGCTTGAGCTTGCGCAGCGCCTTGGCTTCGATCTGGCGGATACGCTCGCGGGTAACCGAGAACTGCTGGCCGACTTCTTCCAGCGTGTGGTCGGTGTTCATGCCGATACCGAAGCGCATTCTGAGCACGCGCTCCTCGCGCGGCGTCAGCGAGGCCAGCACGCGCGTGGTGGTCTCGCGCAGATTGGCCTGGATCGCCGCGTCGATCGGCAGGATCGCCATCTTGTCCTCGATGAAATCGCCCAGATGCGAATCCTCCTCGTCGCCGACCGGCGTTTCGAGCGAGATCGGCTCCTTGGCGATCTTCAAGACCTTGCGTACCTTTTCGAGCGGCATGGCAAGCTTTTCGGCCAGTTCTTCCGGCGTCGGCTCGCGGCCGATCTCGTGCAGCATCTGGCGCGAGGTGCGCACGATCTTGTTGATCGTTTCGATCATGTGCACCGGAATGCGGATGGTGCGCGCCTGATCGGCGATCGAACGCGTGATCGCCTGCCGGATCCACCATGTCGCGTAGGTCGAGAACTTGTAACCACGGCGGTATTCGAATTTGTCGACCGCCTTCATCAGGCCGATATTGCCTTCCTGGATCAGGTCGAGGAACTGCAGGCCGCGATTGGTGTATTTCTTGGCGATTGAGATGACGAGGCGCAGATTGGCCTCGACCATTTCCTTCTTGGCGATCGCCGCTTCGCGCTCGCCCTTCTGCACCTGGTTGACGATCTTGCGGAATTCCAGGATCGAGATCGCCGTTTCGGTGGCGAGGTTCTGGATCTCGGCGCGCAGGTCCTTGATCGCATCCTTCTCGTTCTTGGTGAATTCCTTCCAGCCGCGCGAGGTCAGGTTGCCGATCGAGCGCGTCCAGTTCGGGTCGAGCTCGGAACCCTGATATTCCTTCAGGAACTCTTCGCGACGCACGCCGTAGCTTTCGGCGAGCCTGAGCAGCTTGCCTTCGTTCTGCACCAGGCGCTTGTTGATGTCGTAGAGCTGCTCGACCAGCGCCTCGATGCGCGCCGTGTTGAGCGACAGCGACTTCACCGCCTTGATCAGCTGGTCCTTCAGCTCCTTCAGCCGGCGATCCTGGCTGGGCGACAGCGTGCCGGCCGCGGCCAGACGGTTCTCGACCTGCTGATCCTGCAGCTTGCGCAGCTTTTTGTAGGTGTCGGCGATAACGTCGAGCGTCTCCATCACCTGCGGGCGGAGTTCCGCTTCCATCGCGGCCAGCGACAGGCTTGCTTCGTCCTCGTCTTCGTCGTCGTCATCCGTCAGCCCACGCGTATCGGCGCCGACATTGGTGATGTCGTCTTCGTCGTCGCGCGAACGGCGCGGCTTGTCCTCGACCTTGGCTTCCTCGACGCGCTCGACCACCGGCGCCTGCTTGGCCTCGGGGCCGGCATAGGTGGCTTCGAGATCGATGATCTCACGCAGCAGGATCTTGGATTCGTTGAGTTCGTCGCGCCAGATGATGATGGCCTGGAAGGTCAGCGGGCTTTCGCACAGACCCGCGATCATCGTCTCGCGACCGGCCTCGATGCGTTTGGCGATGGCAATTTCGCCCTCGCGCGACAAAAGCTCCACCGAGCCCATCTCGCGCAGATACATGCGCACCGGATCGTCGGTGCGATCGGTCGGTTCTTTCTTGGTGGTGGTGGCGGCAACCGCGGTGCCGGTCTGCTCAGCCAGCTCGTTGGCGTCTTCCTCGGCATCGGCCGCGGTGTCGGCGGCCTCGGGCTCCTCGCCCTGCTCGTCGTCCTCGACCACGTTGATGCCCATGTCGGACAGCATCGCCATCGTGTCCTCGATCTGCTCGGAGGTCACTTCCTCTGAGGGCAGCACCGAATTCAGCTCGTCCATGGTGACATAGCCGCGCTTCTTGGCGGCCTTGATCATCTTCTTGACAGCATCATCGGAAAGGTCGAGCAGAGGGCCATCGGTGGCGCCTTCGCGTTCGGTTTCGACCTCTTCCTTTTCCTTTGTCGCCATAGTCTTTATCTTCTCCTAGCGGCCGAACTTCAAAGCCGCGTAAGCTGTCGGACCAGTCAAATCGGATGCGCTCGCTTATGAAACGCGCTTCACCGGGCCAGTAACTGCATCAACTCGTTTCGTTTGGTGTATGTCGTTGCCCCAAAACCGGGTTTCCCCTTTTTGGGCGACATCCATTAAGTCCAGATTAACCCTGATATCTGTGGCAGGCGGGCTGCCTGTCCAGTGACCAGTACCTCACATCGCTTATTTCCCGTCGACGCGGGTTCGGGTTAACGTTTCGAATCGTCCTGATTCCGCCAATCTGCCAGAAGGTCAAGCGCCTCTCGCATGATTCGCATGAAAAAAGCGAATCAATTACCCGACTTAGCCCGTTACGCGCCATTTCGACGCGCAACGACGCTTTCTCAATTCACTCGCTTCCAACTAAGCTCGCCCTGCCCTGCCCGAGGAGACGCCAAACCCTTCGATCAGCGCTTCCGTGGCTTGCACATCCTGGAATTGCGCCTGAATTTCGATCAGGTGCCGGTAGTTTTCGTCTGTGGGATCGGTGGCGAGCGCCGCTTCCGCCTGTTTCAGTTCCTTATGTAAGGTGCGCGCGCTGCGCTGCAAGTGCAGCGCCTGGCTGAAAGCATCGCGGGCATCTTCAAGGGCGGCGGTCTCCAGCGCCGGCCATTGCCGCATCCGCCGGATCAACCCGACGGCCCGCTCCCAGATCTCGGCGCAGCCGGCGCGTTCGATCGTCGCAATCACCGCCTGCCGGTCATTGGCCATGTCATGCGCCATTGCATCGAGGATTGCCGCATGCAGCCGCCTCAGATCGGAGTTGGCGAGATCGAGAAACTCGATATGGGCGAAATTCTCGTCGATCAGTGCCGGATGGTTGACCAATGCGACGATGATCGTCGCCTCGCGCACCGACATCCCCTCGCCGCCGCGTTTGACCAAAGCCGACTGGCCGAGACTTTCGGTGATCGCAATGCGGCCGCCACCGCTCTTGGCGAACTGCCCGCCGGGAGCGGCTGCCTTGCCCTGGCCCGGGCGCCCATCCTGGCGGCCGCTTTGCCTGGTGCCGCGCTGCGAGCCGAAGAAGCTCAACACGCGCTCGCGCATCTCCTGTTGATAATGGTAGCGGAGACTTTCATCGCGGATGCGGCTGGTCAGTTCGCGCAGCGTCTTCTCAAGCTCGGCCCGCCGCTCCGGCGTGTCGAAGACGCCGCCCGCCGTCTCACGCATCCATAAAAGATCGACCAGCGGCCGCGCCTCGGCCAGAACGCTACGAAACGCATCCGGTCCTTCGGCCTTGACCAGATCGTCGGGATCCTTGCCTTCCGGCAGCAGCGCGAAACGCGCCGAGCGGCCGGCCTGCACCGACGGCAGCGCCATGTCGGCGGCCCGCCACGCGGCCTTCAACCCGGCCTTGTCGCCGTCGAAGCACAACATCGGCTCCGGCGCCATGCGCCACAGCAGCTCGAGCTGGTTCTCGGTAAGCGCGGTGCCGAGCGGCGCCACGAC
>NZ_RZPI01000400.1:0-5127 GCF_003998715.1 Mesorhizobium sp. M7A.F.Ca.CA.002.15.2.1 | reverse complement strand
TGATGATGCCGACCACGCCGACCGCCTCGCGCGTCATCTCGACGCCGACGCCCGGCCGCACGCTCGGCACGACCTCTCCGGTCAAACGCAACGTTTCGCCGGCAAAGAAGTCGAATATCTGGGCGGCGCGAATTGTCTCGCCGATGCCTTCGGCCAGCGTCTTGCCTTCCTCTCGCGCCAGATTGCGGCCGATCTCGTCCTTGCGCGCCAGAATCTCGTCGGAGGCCTTTTTCAACACCGCGTGACGCGCCAGCGGACCGGAGCGGGACCAAGCCGGGAACGCTGCCTTGGCCGCAGCGATCGCCTGCTGGGCCTGTTCGACACCCGCCGAGGCATAGTCGCCGACGACGTCGCCGGTATCCGAGGGGTTGATGTTGCGCGAACCGGCATCGCCGACCCACTCGCCATCGATGAGGTTCTTTCGAAACAGCGTCATATCGTATGTTCCTGCTTGTTGGCCGCGCGGGCATCTGTCTGAACTGGTATTTGCCAGACAATTGCCTCGCGGGAAAGCAAACAGTGAACCGCCAGCCGCGACAAAAATCCCCGTGCCTGCGCCGCGCGGATGGCGGGCGACGACGATTCCCCATCGAGCCTCGATGCAGCCAACCTCCATCGTGCATCAATCCGCTTGGGCCGATTCATCCTGTACACTTATGTCCATAGCCTTGATTTGCCTGAGGCAGCATGTCATGCGTCGTGTCGATGGCAGCTCTCGAAACGACGATTCAGCGCGCCGGCGCCACCGGCAACATCAAGGCCACTCGCGAAGACTGGCTGAAGCTTGCGCTTGAAACGTTGATCTCTGACGGAGTCGAACGCGTCCGCGTGCTGACGCTTGGCCAGAAGCTCGATGTGTCGCGCTCCAGCTTCTACTGGTATTTCAAGAGCCGGCAGGATCTGCTCGATCAGTTGCTGGACTACTGGCGGCAGACGAATACCAAATTCATCGTGGAACGCGCCAGGCGGCCTTCCGCCACCGTCATACGCGGGGTGATGAGCATTTTCGAATGCTGGGTGGACGAAAGGCTGTTCGACCCCCAGCTGGATTTCGCGATCAGGGCCTGGGCCCGTCGCTCGCCCGCCATCAGGCGCGCCTTAGACGAGGCCGACGAGGAGCGTGTCAACGCCATACGCGACATGTTCATGCGTCACGGCTACGACGAGGAGGATGCCTTCGTGCGGGCCCGCGTGCTGTATTTCATGCAGATCGGCTATTACTCGCTTGAGCTCAACGAGCCGATGAGCAGCCGCCTGCCTCACGTCGCCGGTTATCTGCGCAGCTTCACCGGCCAGGAGCCTCCGGCGGAGGATGTCGAGGACTTCTCGCGCTATGTCGAGAAGACGCTTTCGCGCAATCGATAGTACGGGCCGCTCGGCCGCCGCGGCCTGACGATTTCGCGTCGTGCATCGGCCCAATAGCAAGCACGGTTGCTGCCGACAGCAGCAGAGGAGCCCTCTGCCGTATCGGCGCAGAGCGGCGCACGGGCGCTCATTCCGCTGTCCGCCAACCTCTAGACACATATGTACAATACCGATAGGGTACGCCACACTGGCTGGGTGGAGTGCGACAGGATGAAATCCCAATATCGGGCGATCGTCATCGGCGGCGGCGTGGTTGGAGCCTCGGTGCTCTATCACCTGGCGAAGTTCGGCTGGAGCGACGTCGCGCTGATCGAACGCGAGGTGCTGACCGCAGGGTCGAGTTGGCATGCGGCCGGCGGGTTCCATGCGCTGAACGCCGATCCCAACATCGCCGCCCTGCAGGCCTACACGATCGACCTGCTCTCCGAGGTCGAGAAAGAATCGGGCCAGAGCATCGGCATGCACATGACCGGTGGCATCTCGGTCGCCTCCGCGCCGGAGCGCTGGGAATGGTTGAAAGCGTCATACCGCATCTTCCAGACCATGGGCATCGACGATGTCCACCTGGTCGGAGTCGATGAGATCAAGCAGCGCTGCCCGATTCTCAACACCGATGGCATGCTGGGTGGACTCTATGCCGCGCGCGAAGGCCATATCGATCCCTCGGGCGTCGTGCACGCCTATGCCAAGGCAGCCAGGCTGCGCGGCGCCGATATCATCGAGCACAACCGCGTGCTGGCACTCAACCGCCGCGCGGACGGCGGCTGGGACGTAGTCACCGAGAAGGGCACGGTCATTGCCGAACACGTCGTCAATGCCGGCGGGCTGTGGGCCAAGCAGGTCGGCCGGATGGCCGGCATCGACCTGCCGGTGTCGCCGATGGAGCACCATTATCTCGTCACCGAGGCGCTGCCCGAAATCCAGGCGCTGGACAAGGAATTGCCGCTGATCGTCGATCTCGAAGGCTTCACCTACATGCGCCAGGAACAGAAGGGCCTGCTGCTCGGCATCTACGAGATCAACCACAAGCACTGGAACATGGATGGGGCGCCGTGGGATTACGGCATTGAACTGATCCAGGAAGACACCGACCGCATCGCCGACGAGTTGGCCCTCGGCTTCAGCCGATACCCCTGCCTGGAGAATGCCGGCATCAAGCGCTGGGTGAACGGCGCCTTCACCTTCTCGCCGGACGGCAATCCGCTGGTCGGCCCGGTGCGCGGGGTTCCCAACTACTGGGTGGCGTGCGGCGTCATGGCCGGTTTCCTGCAAGGCGGCGGGGTCGGCAAGTCGCTTGCCGAATGGATGATCCATGGCGAGCCGGAAGCCGATGTCTACGGCATGGACATCGCCCGCTATGGCGATTTCGCCTCCAACCGCGAATACATCAGGCAGACCACCGGGCAGTTCTATTCGCGCCGCTTTGTCATGAGCTATCCCAACGAGCAGTTGCCGGCGGGGCGGCCCTTGAAGACAGCCGGCGCGCATGACGCGATGGATGCCGCCGGCGCGCGCTGGGGCAATTCATGGGGCATGGAAGTGCCGCTCTATTTCGCGCCGCATGGCTTCGTCGAGACACCGACGCTGAAGCGCTCCAACGCCTTCGACATCGTCGCACAGGAGTGCCGCAAGGTGCGCGAGGGCGTCGGTCTGCTCGATATCACTGCCTTCTCACGCTACGAAATCGCCGGGCCGCAGGCGGAAGCTTGGCTCGACCGGCTGCTTGCCTGTGCGCTGCCCAATCCGGGTCGCGCCAAGCTCGCGCCTATGCTCGGCGAAAACGGCAAGCTCAAGGGCGACCTCACCGTCTTCAACTGGGGCGATGGCTCCTGGTGGATCATGGGATCCTACTATCTGCGGCAGTGGCATATGCGCTGGTTCGAGCAGCATATGAGCGACGGCGTCACCGTCCGCGACATTTCAGACGCGGTCGTCGGTTTCTCGCTGGCTGGTCCCAATGCGCGAATGTTGCTTGAGCGCCTCACACATCAGGACGTTTCGCACGAGGCCTTTGGCTTTCTAGCCTGCAAGACATTGGATGTCGGGCTGGTGCGGGCCAAGGTCGGACGGCTCTCGGTCATCGGCGAACTCGGCTACGAGATCCATTGCCAGGCCAATGAGCACGCGGGCCTGCGCCGCGCTCTGCTGACGGCAGGCAAGTATCTGGGCGTCACCGAATACGGCTTCAGCGCGGTCAATTCGCTGCGGCTCGAAAAGAGCTTTGGTATCTGGTCGCGCGAGTTCACGCAGGACTATACGCCCGATGAGACCGGGATGGACCGCTGGATCGCTTTCGACAAGGGCGATTTCATCGGCCGCGAGGCGGCCCGGAAGGAGCTGAAGGCTTCATCGAGGCGCACGCTGGTGACGCTCGAAATCGACGCGGCGGACGCCGATGCCAGCGGTTACGAGCCGGTCTGGTATAGAGGCAAGCTTGCTGGCTTCGTCACCTCGGGCGGCTACGGCCATACGGTCGGCAAGAGCCTCGCCATGGCGCTGGTCGAGCGCGAAGTGGCTGATATCGATACGCAGTTGACAACCCACATCGTCGGCGTCGAAAGAGGTGCGCGCGTCATCGCCTCGTCGCCATACGATCCACTGGGCAAGGCGATGCGGGCATGACCGATCGAACCGGTGACGTCGGTGCGGAAGACCATGCGATGATCCACGTTTCTTTCCGAAAATCAGGCCGGTCCGGCACGTCATGACCACACGCTATTCCGCCTTTTCGCTGTTCAAGGAGGGCCTGGCCGGCCAAACCGGCTGGCAACCGGCGTGGCGCTCGCCCGAGCCGAAACTGTCCTATGATGCGATCGTCATCGGTGGCGGCGGCCATGGGCTGGCAACGGCCTATTACCTGGCCAAGAACCACAACATCACCAGGGTAGCGGTGCTGGAAAAAGGCTGGATCGGCGGCGGCAACACCGGCCGCAACACCACCGTGGTGCGCTCCAACTACTATTATCCGGAGAGCGTCGAGCTATACGGGCTGGCGCACCGGCTCTATGAGGGATTGTCGAAAGAGCTCAACTACAACGTCATGCTGTCGCAACGCGGCATGGTCAATCTCTGCCACTCGACCGGCGAGATGGAGATCGGCGCCCGCACCGTCAACGCCATGCAGATCAACGGCATCAATGCAGAGCTGTTTTCGCCTGACGATGTGCGCCGGGTGGCGCCGATCTACAATTTTTCACCGGACGCACGCTTCCCGGTGTTCGGCGGTATCTGGCAAGGCAGGGCCGGAACGGCACGCCATGATGCGGTCGCCTGGGGCTATGCGCGGGCCGCAAGCCGACTCGGCGTCGACATCATCCAGAACTGCGAGATCACCGATTTCATCATCGAGGGCGGCCGCTGCCGTGGCGTCCAGACCTCGCGTGGCGCGATCCGTGCCGAGCGTATCGGCATGGCGGTGGCCGGGCATTCTTCGGTGCTGGCGGCCAAGGCCGGCTTCCGCCTGCCGATCAATTCCTATGCGCTGCAGGCCTGCGTGTCCGAACCGGTCAAGCCGATCCTCGACACGGTGGTGCTGTCGCCCGGCTGCGGCGTCTATGTCAGCCAGTCGGACAAGGGCGAGATCGTCATCGGCGGCGGGCTCGACCGCATCCCCTCCTACGCGCAGCGCGGCAATCTGCCGACGCTGGAGGGGGTGATCGCCGGCCTTTTGGAGATGTTCCCGATCTTCGGCCAGCTCAAGCTGATGCGGCAATGGGCTGGGATCGTCGATGTCGTGCCGGACTCCTCGCCGATCATCGGCCC
>NZ_RZPI01000003.1:0-42069 GCF_003998715.1 Mesorhizobium sp. M7A.F.Ca.CA.002.15.2.1 | reverse complement strand
GCGGCTCAGCGCATCGTTCATCGCGCGCGGCAAAACCCAAAATACCCCATGGGATCGCATCCAGATCAGCAAAACCTATTCACTCAAATGACATAGACAGATGAGTGTTATGAACAGGATTTAGGTCCTGCCTCCATTCGGCAGTGGCACTGCGGGCGTGGTCGAGGCCGAAGAACAGGCCATCGTTCAACAGCTCGTCTCGCATTCGGCCGTTGAGGGAATCGCGTAGCCATTTTGCATCGGCTTGCCCGGCGCGGTGTAGTGCCATTCGCTCCTGTTCAGCCGCTGATAACAGGCCAGTCAGTTGTTGCCCACAAGAATCAGGATCTCGTGGGCGCGCCGCACCACTGGCGGATCTATCATTTTGCCATTCAACGAGAATGCGGACAGTCCACGCGTGGCGGCATCATTTGCCGCCGCGACAACTTTATGGGCCCACTCGAGCTCCTGGGCGCTTGGCGAGAAAGCCTCATTGAATATGGCCACCTGTGTCGGATGGATCGCCAAAGCTCCGGCAAAGCCAAGCCGCCGCGCCCGCACCGCGGCCTCACGAAGTTTATGCGTGTCCGAGAACTCGCCGATGCTTCCTATGAAGCCCAGCGGGAGCAAGCCGGCCGCGCGGGCGGCAAACAGAACAGAAAGGTTCGGCGTCAAAAGAAGGTCGAATCCTGGGGCGCCGCCAACAGCGGCGCTGAAGTCTTCAGGGCCAAGCGCCATTGCGACCATCCTTGGATGCGCCGACGCAATGGCCGCAAGCCTTTGCAAGGCGCCCGGGGTCTCAATCTGGGCAAGGAACCGGATGCCTCCCTGCGGAAGATTTCTTTCACGTTCTAGTTCCGAAACCGCATTCGCGATCTCTATAACCCACTCTGCCGAATCCGTCTTCGGAAGAACCAGTGCGTCAACACCCGCCATCACGGCTGCATCGAGATCGGCCGCCAAGGCGCGCAGACCATGATTCACGCGGACCAAAACAGATGCGCCTTTCCGGCCCACCTCTGCCACGCATTCAGGAAGCTGCTGCCGTGACTCTCCTTTCCGATCCTGGGGCACGGAATCCTCCAGGTCGAGAATGACGCCATCTGCGCCCCGCTCATGGGCCGTCTCTACAAAGCGCGGAACGTGAACAGGAACGAAGAGCAGGGATCTCCAGCGCGGTACAGACATCGCGCCTTCAACGGCCGCAAAGGTGTCCTTGATCATGGAGACGCCTTTGCGGCCGATTTTAGCGCGGGCGCTGCCAGTGAGCTTTCTAGGCGGCCGGTGCGCTGAAATGATCCGAGGTACACAGGCATTTTGTAAACCGCGAGCAGTCTCACCTTACTGAAACGCGCGCTCACGCTGACGCGGCTCTTTCGCGCAAAAGCGCCCGCACCTCCTCGCGGACAGCCTCGGTATGAGAGCCAAGAGCCGGGACTGGGCGAAGCGAGGGGAGCTCCGAGTTGAAAATCGCCGCCGGCGCTATCGTCTCGACGGCTCCATCGGGTGTTCCAACCTGCACCCTGCGAATGTGTGGATGCTTTGAAACATCCACCACTTCGTTCAGTCGGCCATATGCCAGGCCGGCCGCCTCGAGCTCCTGCATCGCATCGTGGCAGGATAGTTCAAAAAACCGCTGTTCAATGATCTCATCAAGTTGCGCACGATGAGCGAGGCGCTCCATATTGTCAGCAAAACCAGGTGCGCGTGTGAGCCCGGACTGCTTCAGGAATTTCTCGCAGAAATTCACCCATTCGCGGTCATTCTGAACCGAAAAGATGACCTCTTTGCCGTCGGCACAGCGATAGGCACCATACGGCGCGAGCGACGGGTGTTTCACGCCTGCGCGTACCGTCTGGTAGCCGCTGTAATCATTTTGCAAAACCGGCACGTTCATCCAGTCGGCGACGGCATCAAACAGTGACACCTGGATGCTGGTCCCTTCGCCGGTGACCTCGCGGTGGTACAGTGCCTGAAGAATGGCGCTGTGCGCTGTCATGCCCGCCGAGATATCGCAAACCGAGACCCCTACACGCGCAGGCCCCTGTTGGTTGCCGGTGATAGCGCATAGACCTGTTTCGGCCTGGACGATCAGATCGTAGGCCTTCAAATGGGAATACGGCCCTGACTCCCCGAAACCAGAAATGTCGCAGGTGATCAGCCGCGGATATCGTCGACGCAGATCAGCGGACGCGAACCCCAGTTTTTCTATGCTGCCCGGCTTTAGATTCTGGATGAAGACATCAGCACTGGCAATGAGCGTGTCGAGGACGGCGCGATCCGCCTCCAACCTCAGGTCTAGACAGACCGACTCCTTACCCCGGTTGAGCCAGACGAAGTACGCGCTCTGCCCCCGCACCAGCTTGTCGTAGTTTCGGGCAAAGTCCCCTTCGGGCCTTTCGACCTTGATCACCCGGGCGCCTGCGTCAGCAAGGCGAGACGATGCGTAGGGAGCTGCAACGGCCTGTTCGACCGCCACAACCGTGATGTCCTTGAGACTGTTTAGCATCAGGGCGCTTCCTACGCGGCTTTCAGGTTTTGTGCCCGACGCCGATCAAGCATGGCGAGCAACCGATTTTGTTCGTTGCCTACAATGGAAAGACCTTCGTCGATGCCCATGCCAGGCTTCGCGAGCATCATGTCCGCCTGTGTTGCCACCGAAATGTGAACCGTCGCTCGCGCGGAGAGATCCGTCTCGCTGCAGCTGCCTCCCACATAGGCGTCCACGTTGTTCTCTTTGCACAGAAGCACCGCACGGGCGCTGTCGGCGATCGAGCCCACGTCCGGCGTCTTGATCTGCACGAGATGGGTCGCCTTAGCCTCCGCAAACAGACGCACATCCTCTAAGGTGTTGCAGCGTTCATCGACAACGATGCGCGCACGTGACGCGCGCGCATTCAGAATGCCGACGATCTGCCCGTAATTTTCGACCTGCGCCGGCGTAGACCCGAAGTCGGCTGGCGATTCGATATTCACCGTGAACTCCGGAACCGCGTCAGCAACCTTACTGATGAAGTCGGCGATGCGCTGGACGTCGAGCCCGATCTCCATACCGATCCAGCCGTACACATCGAAATGCAGCACCGGAGAATAGTCTGGTTGGCCGATTTGCTTGACGCGGTGCGCCACCCATTTGACGAAATCCAGAAAGGTTTCTCCCCCAACGCCGAATTTGCTACGCGAGTTGATGAGGCCATGCGGGATCACATCCACCCCCTTCAGGATCATTTTATCGACATTGATTTCGCGCGCATCACCGCTCTGGCAATAAATTGGGACACGACGATGCGGCATGGATAGGCAAAATTCCGAACAAACCACCTCCGCCATGGTACGACGCGCAGCATGGGCAGCAGCGCTTAAAAGGGCTTGGCTGACCCCATATTCGATGCATAGTGGGAGTCGTTTCCCAGTATGGAGATCGAAGACACTGGAGCAGGCTGTCAAAAAGCTGGACGCATCAATGTTTAAGAGCCGCGGGACAACAACACGTGACGTGAGATCCATGATGGCTCCGACGTCAAACAGGGGGTCACGCCCGCCAGCCCCTGAGTATTGCACTCCCATCATATCGCCCCAGGCGACCATATCGTCTTCCAGGACAAGCCCGACGCTTAAGCAAGCTGCCGGAACACGGATATCACGGAAGCCGGGCGTCAATGGCTCGCCGACGTAAACAAAACCGTCCTGGCCAACCCCTGCCCTAATGGCAGCTTGATCGTCATAAAAGAAGGCGCCGTTGCCGGGCGTGAGAATGACGTCTTTGATCTGCACTGAATTATACTCGAGTTTGGCCAAGCTATGAGCTGCGGCCGGATTTGCGCGCTCTGTCCTAAGTTATGCCCCGTTCGGAATCGGTTTTGCCAATATAAAGCCCCGAACGTGCCCATCTCGTTTTAAGATACGATAAAGTTGTTTTACGGGCGTCAGCGGGGACGGCACCGTCCGCCTCCCCTCTTGGTCGCGGTGCGCCGGATCGTCGCCCCTGCTTCCATAACAGAAGCTAGGCGATCAATCCGTCCGGCCAGCTCCCATCTCGGACCGCCACTTTCAACCATGGTTAGTATAAACCAAGCGATCAAGGATCAAGCAATCTTTTTGGCATGATTTTGGAAGACAGGATCAGCCGCTGATCGATCCGAGGAGCTGGCCTATAAGCTCCAGTCGAGGCCAGTGCCTTCATACCGGAGTTACTACAGCTGGCCAAGGCGCGGCTAATCTGTACCTCTAGTTATGCAGCGGCCGCGCAAGGATGGCTACCCCTTCATTGCGGTCGACATGCGCGCCCGATCCTATGGCTAGGACGATTGATGGCCCAGGCGCTCGGATGTCAATGGACGGAGCGGAAACAGAATCCATAGAGTGTAGGATACCTATAAGATCTCCCGACCTCACTTCATCCAACACAGAGCAGCGAGGTTCGAAGATACCCTGCGCGGGCGATTTCAACTCGTCTGATATCAGCGTCTCAAGGGTCTGACTGGACCTTTTGTTACGGAAAGACACGTCCTCGACTTTTCCTTCGACGAGTCCAAGCATAACGAGCGCGTTGCGAACTCCAGCTTCATAAATCGCTAGAGCTTCTGCGCTAACCGTACCACCGCCGAATTCCGCGCAAACGAATACCTTCCCTAGGCTATGTGCCCAACTGTCGAACATCCCAGCCGTGTCGTCATGTTGCCAGAGCAATGTTACGGGCAGCTTAAATGCCGCTGCCATTGCGAGCGTCTTAGCCATGAGATCCGCATCAGCAATTGGATGCGTGATGACCGCCGGGGGAAAATCCCACGTTGGGCCGAAGCTGTGCAGATCGAAAACGATGTCGGCATTTGGCAACAATACGCGTGAAACCGCATCCGCGATTCGTTCCGTAACAGACCCGTCGGCACGGCCCGGAAACACGCGGTTCAGATTCAAACCATCAAGCGGAGTATTGCGGCTCCATGCTTGAACTGCCAATGGATTAAGCACTGGCAGCACGATGATCCTACCACTGGTTTGCGCTTGTGGCAGCCACTCGATAAGCCGCCGCGCGACTAATGGCCCCTCCATTTCATTGCCATGATTCCCACCGGTGATAAGAAGGCGCGGTCCATCGCCCTTATTAAGACTAAAAACCGGAAGCGAGAACTCTTCATGGTCGGCGCCTCCCGGCACAACGAGGTGTCCTCTGCTCACGCCATGCGCATCGAGATCAAACGTAAGATGTGGTGCTTCGTTCATTGCTTAACCTATTGCGGGTGATCTGGCGACTTTGACCGGGCATATGGTCTTGTACACGGCTATTTTTTTCGCCTGGAACTATGCACACGCGGTCACCACTTCGCCAATATAATGTCCGAGACGGCACCATCGCGTTTTCAGATGACCAGGGCTCGCTCTGCTGACCTGTCCCTTGGTTCGTCACCTTGATCCCGGTGCACTAAGGGAGGAGGAAGGTCAAAGTCGCGGTGGGTAGCCGATTTCAGAAATCGCGCGATCAGCCGGTTGACGTTGGCTAGCTGTTCGTTGTTCAGACGGGCGAAGGATCTGTGCGATCCGGTCAGCGCCGTTGACCTCGAATTCCATCCTGGCGCGCAGCAAGAGGATCGGCAGGTCTGAGCTTGCTGGCGAGCAAGGCCGGCCGATCCCAGACATAGTCCGAATCCTTGATCCGCATGTGCCAGATGATAATTGCAAGAGCTTTACTGGTTTCCGTTTTGGACCAGGTGGCCATTTTATCCGCCCGTTGAAGCCCCGAACAGATGCTTGTCGCCAGTCCGTAGGAATAGGTCGGACGCATCATCAGGAAGTGGATCTGCCACGCCAGTTAGGCAGCGGCTTCCTGTAATGTTCGCTGCATGCTCGGTCGAGAACGCCACCAGACGGCATAGAGGACAAGCATCCAGATTAAAGGCAGAAGCATCAAAAGAGAAGCGACTGCAGCAATCGTCGGGTCGATTTGGTGGCGGATATTCTCCAGCATCTTCAAGGGCAACGTCCGCACCGACAGACCGCCGACCAAAGACGTTATGACCGCTTCATCGAATGACTGGAGGAATGCGAACATGGCGCCGCCGATCACTCCCGGCCTGATTAACGGCAGTGTTACGCGAAAAAACGTTTGCAGTGGTCCGGCACGCATACTCTTGGCCGCCTGCTCTAACGTCCGATCGAAGTTGGCCAACGTCGCAGAAACGATCACCACCACAATTCCAACAGCGCCGATACTGTGAGCGAGGGCGATACCACCCTTTGTGCCGATTAGACCAATCTGGATGAGACCCAGATAAGTCGCGATACCGACCACGATAACTGGAAAGGTGATAGGCGTGATTATGATCATTGTCAGCACGCCGCGAAGTCTTGCGCTTATTCGGCTCAATCCGAAAGCAGCAAGTGTTCCCAATAGAGTAGAAATAACAGCTACCTCGACACCAATCTCGACGCTGGTCCAAGCTGCTCCGCTCCAAGATGCATCGCCGAAAAACGAGCGATACCATTGAAGCGACAGGCCCGAAGGCGGAAATTGCAAAAATGCCCCGGAACTGAACGACATGATGACAACGATTATCCCTGGGAATAAAAGAAAGGCCATCACCAAAACGATAAAAACGATCGCGACGACTTTAGGCCATCGCCTTTCCGCCCCAGGCACGTAGCGCCGTCCCGTCCACCGTTTGACACGATAGGGACGCAGAATTTCGCTGAAGTTTCGTTTGATAACAAGAACAATGGGTAGTCGGGACATCGAGCCCTTCGGAGCTCGAGTTTGGCTTTGCTCTTGTTTGCCGGAGAGGTCAAGCCCGACCATGGAAAGCACCACAATGGCAAACCCGAGAAGGATGAAGGACGCAGCGGCAATGCGCGGAATATCGAACGAGCTATTCACCTCGGCCGCAATGAAGGTTGAAAGCATGGCATCGCGCAATCCCCCAAGTGCCGCCGGCGTGATATAGAATCCTAGGCAGAACACAAAAACTAGGAGCGAGCCACTCCGTGCGCCTGGAATGCTAAGGGGGAGAAATACACGCCTGAAAGCGGTGAAAGGTCCCGCTCCCATACTGCGTGCAGCAGCCATCAAGGACCGATCGATCCCCATCATCGCACTAACCAAGGGAAGTATCATCATCGGCAGCATGATGTGGACCATGCCAATATAGACCGCGGTTCGGTTATAGATGAGTTGCAGAGGTCGATCGATCAATCCGACGTCCAGCAAGATGTTGTTGATGACCCCGCGATCCCCAAGAATAACAATCCATGCGTAGGTACGCGCCAGCCCACTGGTCAAATAGGGGATGATCACGAGAGCGATGAGCGTCATGCGCAGAGTCTTGGATGCCGTGACGATCAGATACGCGGTTGGATAGCCTACGATTAAGCAGATGGCAGTTGCGACCAGACTTATTTCTATCGTTTGAAAGAGCACCCGCACATTAGCTGGCTGGGCGAAAAACGCTCCGTAGTATTGGAACGAGAAATCGGGGGCATTGACACTGCTTAGGAAAAGCAAGGTTATAGGGGCACCGAAAACCACAAGCAAAAGCGCGAACGCGGGCGCGGTTAACCCAAGTGGCACCTTGGCCATTCTGCGCAAAAGCTTCATGGATATCCCTTATCAATCGCTTATGGCGAAACGAAGCGAATGTCTGACCGCAGCCACGTGAGGCAAACCTCCTCGCCTGGCTGGAAAACAGGTTGGTCTGCCGCGACATGTTCCCGGACGATGAGAACATTGTTGCCAACGCGAACATGGTATTTTCGCAGAGGGCCGGCAAAAATCATATCGTCGACCGCACCGGCAACATATTGCCGCTGGTCCGTTTGAGCCCACTCCGCAGTCTTCGGAAGTACACTGATGCGCTCTGGCCTTATCATCGCAACGGTGCCGATTTGCGGCGCGTTGCCCCCTCTGGCCAGCAACAAGGCATCCTCGAGAATGTTCGCCTCACCCAGAAATTTAGCGACAAAGCACGATGATGGCCGATCATAGAGGGCCTCTGGTGTATCGATTTGCTCGACACGTCCTGCGCGCATTACAACAATCCGGTCTGACAGAGTAAGCGCCTCCTCCTGGTCATGCGTAACGCACACCGTCGTGATACCGAACTCCTTGTGCAAGCTCTTCATCTCGATCTGCATCTGCTCACGCAGGTTACGGTCGAGTGCGCCAAGCGGTTCATCAAGTAATAGGAAGGGTGGATCGGCAATCAGCGCGCGGGCTAGCGCCACGCGCTGCTGCTGACCGCCACTCAATTGGGATGGCATGCGACCGCCGAATTCCCCTAGATGCACGCGCTCAAGCATACGGGCTACCCGAACCTTCCTCTGATCGGGAGCCATGCCCCGCATTTCGAGAGGGAATTCCAGGTTTCGAGCCACTGTGAGATGCGGGAACAGCGCATAGCTCTGGAACACAATTCCTTGATCGCGCCGGTAGGACGGGACCGAAGCCACTGAATGGCCGGCGATCATAATATCACCCGAACTCGGGGCCTCAAAGCCGGCCAAGAGCATCAGGGTAGTGGTCTTACCCGAGCCGCTCGGGCCGAGAATCGTCAAGAACTCGCCGCGACGCACGGTCAGCGACAGATCCCTGACCGCCGGAACACTCCCGTACATCTTGGTAACACTGCTGAACTGAATTTGTGGCACCGATTGGTTCACATCTGCAGCGTCAACTTCCGAACGGGGGGCGGTATTCATTGCGTGCATGTTCACTGTGGCTCCTCCACCATCGCTGGCGTGCATTAGCAGGCATTTGCCGTACCTTCTGCCGTCGTACCCGATGCCGTGAGCGGAGAGGCTAGTGGGCTACCCCGCTCCCCGTCACATTTTCAGCATCAGTTTCGACTTTAGCCCGGTATGGAGTTACCCCGACCGGACTTTCGCACTTCAACCAACCCTACTGCAGGATCCACTCATTCCACCGCTGGATAAGCATCTCAGTGTTGGAAACACCGCTGGGGCCTACCTCATTGTACCATTTGCCGTTGATGGAAACGCTGCTCTTGATGTAATCTGGGTGGGTAGGGAGCTTGCGCGCAACTTTCTCGGGAAGAAGTTTGAACGCATTGCCGTTGCTTGGTCCCTCAGGAAACAATTGGCAAAATGCTGCCTGACGTTCCGCGCGAGTGGCGAATTCGATAAACTTCTGCGCAGCCTTCGCGTTGGGTGAACCCTTTGGAATGACCCAATAATCCCACTGCAGCTTCGCCTGGTTTCGATTGATCTCCGTCGCGGCGCCCTGATCGATCAACAGTAGAGCTCTTCCGTCATACGATTGAGCGATGTCAACGACCTTATCATGCAACATCTGTTGAATCTCTGATCCGCTGCTCCACCACTTACGGATGTGCGGCTTTATTTTGTCCAAACTGGCAAACACCCGGTCGATATCCATCGGGTAGAGCTTATCGGGAGATACACCGTCCGCTAACAGGGCCTCTTCCCAGGGTCCTTCTGAACCAAACTGGCCGGACACCAAGGTGCGAACGCCGGGAAACTTATCAGCATCCCAGAATTCAGCCCAGTTTGTCGGCCGGGGTTTATCAGCTGGGAATACGTCTGTGCTATATACCATATTATATGAGTAAATCAAATTTGCCACGCCAAACGGTTGCTTGGCAAATTCATAAATTCCGTCTAGCTCTTCTTTCCTGAACAAGGAGTAATCAATTTCTTCAAGAATTCCTTTCTTAGCTGCGACCAAGCCGGACCCTTGCGTAAGCGCCCCGACATCTACCGTGACATTGCCCGATTTTACCATCAACTCGACCTGTCCCATACCCATGTCGTCGGTGATTGGGTTGACCTTGATACCGGTCTCAGCTTCAAATGGCTTAGCGTAAGCCTCAATGTTAGCCTTTCCCCAATCGCCGCCGCCTAGCACTACGTTGATCTGGTTGGGTGTTTGGGCCGCAACGCGGCCCGCAATTGAAGACAGAGCGCCAGCCGCCATGGCGGTCGATGTCGCCTGCAGCAATCGTCGGCGATTTATTTCGTATTTCATGTCGTTACCCTCTTCTTGTGATCTCAGCCTTGATTAGCCAAGGTTGTTTTGCTTGGACAATGTCATGGTGCTAGAGCAGCCTCGGCCAAGTTGACCCAGTATCCAATGCCGTATGGCAGTGCTTCATCGTTAAAGTCGTAGGTTGGATTATGGAGAGCAGCAGTCGATCCATTTCCAAGCAGTATACATGCCCCCGGCCGCGCCTCTAGCATGTACGCGAAGTCCTCTGACCCCAAACTAGGTTTGACTTTGGGGTTCACCGATGAATGGCCGACCAGAGCACGCGCCACCTCTGTTGCCCGACGCGTTTGATCGGGATGATTGACAGTGAGGGGCTCCAGGCGGCGATGCTGAAACTCGACCTTCGCCCCGGAAGCGCGTGCAATATTTTCCGCGCACGCCTCAATCTGTTTTTCAGCGAAGTCGCGCAAAATCGGTGACAGTGTCCTGACTGTTCCGGCAATCTCCGCGCGTTCGGGAATGATGTTGTAAGCTTGTCCGGCGTTCAGCTTTGTGACGGAGATCACCAGGGACTCGGTGGGGTCCGTGTTGCGTGAGACTAGTGTCTGCAAGCCTAAAATGATCTGAGCTGCAACAACGACGGGGTCAATTGTCAGATGGGGAGCGGCCGCGTGACCCCCTCTGCCTTTGACCACAATATCGAACTCGTCGAGCGCGGCAAAAATCGAACCTTCGCAAATGCCGAACGCACCAACCTCCATGCCTGGCCAATTGTGCATGCCAAAGACCTGAGATATCCCGAAACGGTCCATGATCCCCTCCTGGACCATTCTTTGGCCGCCGCGGCCATCTTCCTCGGCAGGTTGGAAGATCAGGGCAACGGACCCTTTGAAGTTCCGGGTCGCGGCGAGGTATTTCGCGGCGCCAAGGAGCATTGCAGTATGCCCGTCGTGACCACACGCGTGCATCTGTCCGGACCTTTTCGACGTCCAAGGTTTGCCTGAAGCTTCGAGTATAGGCAGAGCGTCCATGTCGGCCCGCAACCCGATAGTGGGCCCATCTCCGAGTTGACCTTGGATCAACGCAACCACGCCGGTTTCAGCTATCCTGCACTCGATGTGGTTAATCCCGAAGGAAGCCAGCTTTTCCGCCACAAATGCCGCTGTGTCATTCACCCGATAGTCAAGCTCCGGATTCTCGTGCAGGTACCGGCGCCAAGTCATCGCTTCGATCTCGATCTCCTTGAACCTGTCAACGCCAACCATAGGCACGTTCCCGCATTTGAGTAATTTGGATCAGGCGCCGGTGCGTAATTAATGATCGATGCCACCGGTGTTTTCGTCAAATGCAGTTTGGATATCGTAACCATCTAGAACCGAGATAGCCCCGCGTTCAGGCCTCGGTGTTGGCGCCGGCGACTGCGACCCGATAACAAGCCGTTTGCCCTCAAATGGATAAGCTTCGGCCTTAGAGGACCAGCTGCGAAGTGCTGGCAATCATAAACTCTGGCTCTGCTGGCAACGGCCAATGGCAAAGGTCTGAGTAGGAAGAGCTGTCACCATCGCGACACTCCTCCCCCTCCCACGACCTACTTTCCAGGACTGCATGCGCTTTGCCACTCAATCCGCAAACCGCAGACCCTAGGCGGCGTGGACAAATTCGATGTTAGCAGGGTCGCTTTCCTGCGATCGGGTTGTTAGCATTGGGAATGACACTGGAAGAAGAGAGCGAACGAGCTACGTCGATGCTGATTGGCAAGGTTGTTCGCCGTGTCATGCGCCACCGCGATGGAGAGGTGGTGATCGAGTTTGAGGATGGCAGCCGATTTTTCGCGGATAGCGACAGCCCTCTCGAACTGTCCATCACCTTGGCGGAATAGTATATCCGCCTTACGGAATTTCGGACGTCGATGCGATTGACGTAGCCCAAGAGGATTGATTCAAGGCTGCTTTTTGGAGGCAGGTTTGAGCAGGGGCGATCTCACCGAAGCAGAATGGCGTGTTCTCAAGGGCTTGCTGCCCATCGACCCTGACAAACGCGGCCGAGGTAGACCTCCCAAGCAGAATCGTTCGATCATCAACGGCATTCTCTGGCGGCTCCGCTGCGGCGCTCCATGGCGGGATGTCCCGCCCAAATACGGCAGTTGGAACACCATCTATCGTCGGTTCCGACGCTGGAGCGAGGCCGGGGTCTGGGAGACCGTGGCGGTAATGCTCGCCGAGGTCATGGCGGACAGCGGCCACTACAGCATCGACAGCACCACAGTTCGCGCCCATGTCTCGGCAGCGGGCGGAAAAGGGGGACTCGTGCACCGGACGCCTTCCTTGCGGACAAGGGCTACGATGCCGATACCATTCGCGCCGATCTCGCCGAGCGGAAGATTAAACCCGTCATACCCGGCCGATCAAACCGCCGCGTGAAGATCGAGTATGACCGGGCGCTCTACAAGCAGCGGAACCGAATCGAGCGCATGTTCGGCCACCTCAAAATCAACCGGGCCATTGCCACCCGCTACGATCAATTGGCCAATAGCTTCCTCGGAATGGTCTACCTAGCCACCGCCAGATACTGGCTCAAATTTGTCCACGCCGCCTAGCATCACGCCCGATAAAGTGTTGGCGGGATTTCGCTCAGGAGTTCCGCGCCGCGCTCTGTCACGAGCACGTGTGCGCCGGCACCAAATAGGTAGCCACTTTCGCTGCACAAAATGTTTGGCATGTGCAGGGTCATGCCAGCTCGGAGTGGTTCATTTACATCGGGCTCCAGGCTTAGGTCGCCGCGCTCAGTCCAATTGATGCCAGTTTGGTATCCTGTTCGTTGGCGGAAGACGCCCTTGCGTCCAGATCGCTTCAACACCTCGCCCCCAGCAGCGTGAACGTCCGCCGGCGTAGCACCTGGTCGAATCGAGGAGACAAGGGCCGCAATGACCTCTTCAGCCAAGCCGTGCAAAGATTCGGTTTCGGGATGTTTGCCAAGGACTGCGCATCGAACCATTCCCACTGTATACCCGTGTTTCGAAGCCCCTATCTCCAGAAAGGCAGGTTCGTTGTTGCTGAGAGGATGATGGGTCGCTGGCGCATGGGGCAACTTCACTCGCTCTCCAAACAAAATGGTACCCGGCGCAAGCCCGATATCCCCAGCGGCGTTGCTGGGGTCGTTTGTTACCGCCGCAGCTAGGGCCGCTGCCATTTCGATCTCCGTAATGCCGGGACGAAGCGATTGCTGAAAGGTTCGAATTGCCACGTCAGTGAGTCGAACAGCATCGCGCATACACGCCAACTCAAGTTCTCCTTTCACTGCTGACACTGACGAGACCAGTCGGGTGACGTCAGTAATCTTCAGATCCGGGAGCTGGTCTTGGACTGCGCGCACGTCGGCGGGCGCGAGATTCCAGCAGCCAAGCTCGAAACCGACTCGCTTATTGTCCAGTCCGAGTCGACGCAATACATCGGCGCAGACCCTGCCAAAATCAGGCTGATGTGTATAGGTTTCAATTTCCTCGATGCAGCTATATGAACGTACTGCCTGCTCGTCATATTCTCGGACAACAAATATCGGGACCCGACCCGGCATCAGAATAAGAGGGAAAGGCGCGAAATATCCACCGCTCCCATCGTAGCCGCTGAGATACTTCAAGTGGCCGTGCGCCGTTACTACGATTGCGTCCAAGCCTGCCGTAGCAACCGCATCCAGCACATTGTTTTGCCGGCGCTCATACTCTGATATCGGAAACGGTACACCAGTCAGAGGAATTGCGGAGCGTGTCGTCGCCATATCTCACCTCAATCAGTGTGTCGTGGTTTGGTTGCGCAAAACGCGCGATCGCGTCCATGTTCGAAATTGAACAAAAGCTTCGCCGGCTCATGCGGGGTGACAATCCCCTTTCCTGGCGGCTAGCGTCAAATGCTGTTTTTATATCGGCTGCATCTCGCAGCGAGATGCGCATAGTGCCTTCATCGGCCGCTCAATGCAGGCAACGCTGGTCTCCGACAGCTTTGTTCTCGCCAGAGGATCGCCGACAAAGGCGCCGAGTTGCTCGGCAAGCTCGTCAGCCTCGGCCAGAAGAACCATGCTGACGACCTTGAGCTTGGCAGCGAGTCGGCGCGCCTTCGCATTCTTGCCGGCGAAGCCGCCGACGCCGGGGGAACTGTGCCGGCGCCACGCAACAGCATGTTTGCACTGATGTAAGGCCGCTGCGACACCAGCGACGGCTCTCCGCCGCCACCTCCGCATCTCGCTACCAGATGACACTAATACAAAGACTGCATTTGGCGCATCCGACGTGTAAGAGGATCGTGTCGCGCGAAGTGGTTAAGCTTGGCGGAACCGAATCGGTCGGAGCAATGAGCAAAGCGGCGGGCGCAGATGCGGATGTAGTTTCGCCGAAGACGTTTGCGCCGCTCAGGAATACGACATTTCGCTCAATCTGGTTTAGCCTCTCAAGTCTCTTCCCTTGGCTGGCTGATGCAGACCGTTGCTATCAGCTGGCTAATGGCAACGGTTCCGACCTCCGATCTGATGGTTGCGCTCGAGCAGGCTTCGTCTAACCTGCCCGCTTTCATTTTGTCCATTTTCGCTAGGGGTTCTCGCCGACAACTTCAGCCGTCGAAGAGTCATGTTCGCCGGCCGATGCCTAATGGTAATAGCATCCGCGATGCTACGGCTTCAGTGGTGCTGGGCTTTATCGCCCCGTGGATGATCTTCGGCTTCAGCTTCTTGATCGCAAGTGGTGCCGCGCTCAACGATACCGCCTGGCAGGCTTCTGTTGGCGATATTGTGGACCGACGCGAAGTTCCCGCTGCCGTCACCCTCCTCTCCATTGGCTTCAACACTGCACGGACCGTGGGACCGGCGCTCGCGGCATCATGATTGCGTCGTTCGGACTTATGACGGCTTTCGCTATGTTTACACTCACCTATATGATCCCTTTGGTCACCATATGGCGATGCAAATGGAAGGTTCGCTCCTCACTTCTCCCACGTGAGTCAATGAGGACGGCCATCTATGACAGGCTGCGCTTCACAGCGATGTCATCGGAAATCAAGACGGCGATCGCCCGCGGAACCTTCTTTGGCCTGTCGGGCATCGCCATACTCGCACTGCTGCCATTGGTTGTCCGCGATCAGCTGGGCGAAGGACCGCTCGCCTATGGCACCATCATCGCCGGCTTCGGCACAGGCGCCGTCATGGCTGGCGTCGCCAACAGCCTATTAAGACGGAGCTTGTCAGAAGAGCAACTAATGACGCTGGCATGCGTCGCCTGTGCGGCGTGCTCCCTTTTTCTGGCACTGCCTCTTCCATTGCGAGCGGCGTCCTGTTTCCCCTTCGCGAGGGTCGCGAGGCCGAGCCCGACCCTTTGGAGGAATTCGACGCGCCGGCAGTCGCCCTCAGTCTCAAGCCGAGAAGCGGCCCCATCGTGGTCAAAGTCGAGTACCTCATACTCGTGGAAAATCTAGAAGAATTCCTCGCCATGCGCGGGTGCCGGCATGTACAGAGTCGCGTTGGTGCTCGGCACTGGACTCTCCAGCGCAACCTTCAGGAGCCTGTGCTATGGACGGAGACATTCCGTACGCCGACCTGGACCGACTACCTTCGCCTGAATCATCGCCTTACCGAGGCCGACAAGGAACTGGACGAGAGAATCATCCTCCTCCACAAAGGAAAGCATTCTCCACGAATAACATTGTCAATCGAGCGCCCCACGAGTGCTCCACGCAAGCCTGAGTCATCAACGCCTTTTTTCCCCCGCCATTCAACGAAACGGCCAGCGTGCCACCGCAGGCTGAATGAAGATACATAAGAAGGCACGTCAACTGCTAACCACATCGGGCGGGCAACAAGCATCGCCGCCTTCGGGTATATGACAGACAGAATGTAGCGGACTTGAAAAATGAAAGGCGCTCACCCACCGCCAACATTTCTCGGCTGGTTCCCGGCATTCAAGGTCCTGCGGCTATACGCGAAGGCGGCAAGCCGCGTTGAAGTCGTCGATATTCAGTCGCATCGAAGGACAATGACGTGTTGCCCTGATGCCACTCTCTGCGAGGTTAGCTTGTTTCTCGGATGAGGAGACAGACAATGGTCTGCCCCCTGAAAGGTCCTCCCTGAGGTATGTGTCCATTCTTGAACTCGGCTCGACAATGATAGCGAACCCTGTTGACCGTCGCACTGTCAGTCTCGAATCAAGTGCTCTCCTACAGCAGATGCGATTATCGCCAATGCGTACTGGTAGCGCCCGAAGCGCGCGTTATCGGCAGCCGCCGAGGGCCGTGATGCGGCCGCGATCGAGCCTTGTAGTAACAGACGCGCTCTCCGGTGGTCGGGCCAGCACCTTACCCCTCTTCCCTATGGCCCCAAGGCAGAGCAATTGCCAATGCGGGACATCCCGCTTCTAAGTCTCCTGCAACATTATTGGAGGCCGCGACGGCCCTGCTCGTGACGATCAGGGGTGGTCGCCGCACACCAGCGGGATCATTGCCCCACAAGCGCATCCAGATTCCGGCCGGGCGTTCCGCTGTCAATATCAAAGTCGGCCGGCGGGCGCTAAAGTGTCGATCCTCACCTTGCCGCCAGGTGAGTTCGACCGATATGTTCCTGCTACAATGGTAAGCGGCCTATACTGTCGCATCCTCAACAGTCAGCGGGAGACAGGACGACCCTATGTTCGAGCTCCCTCCGTATGGACTCCTCTGAATATAACAAGGGCTTGTATTCGCCCCGTTGCCAATCGTGATTGAGGTCACGATAATGACTTGAGATCGGAACACCCGACTGACCTGGATTGTTAATAAAGAGACTGTCATCCCATGACCCAACGTCCATGATTATCCGCACTGACGGTCCTTCTGAAACAGAGAATTGGCCGCTTCGGTAACTCGAAAAATTGAGCGTTGAGCTACTTCCGCCGAGGGCTATGGCGCCCAACGACCATTGTTCAGACGTCAGTGCCTGCAGAGGGTGGCGCAAATCAAGCTTATGTATACTGCCCCATGCCCATGAGGCAGAATCGTCGCCAAATCGACATATGCATTCACTCCAGGCAGAAGTTAGGGATTCCATTATGGAATGCTTCAACTTTTCACTAGGCTCTGCCTGTTCGAGCCAAGAGGCTATGGCCGAAGGCTGTAAAGGCACGAGCAGTGCCAACACTTCATCGTCAGCGCTTTCTAAGCGAGCTACTGTCGGGCCAAGGTGTTTGCTAAGCCAAATCTCAAAGAACGCGGCGGCTGGCGAACTCGCATCCAAATGCCGGTCCCAGTTAGAAAATAAGTGCAACGCAGGCATGTTTGCAACCGAACCGAGAAGAGTGTCTAGTTTCGCAAGAATACGAACTGCTATCGGCGAATACACCGAACATTGCAGCGACATGCAGTCCCGCAACGAGATCTTCTCTGATCGTGAGAGAGTTGTATGAAGGGTATCATGTCTGCTGCTGTCAGACCACTCGTAGCCAAAAGCAGGATGCGATCTACTCCATTCCTCCGGAACATTCATTGCGTTGGCAGTGGCGACAAAACCTTTGGCGGGGTTCATCTCGAACGGCCCATCGTCCGGTGACAAATACCCTTCCCATTCGAACCGACCGTCTCCTGGAACCGGAAGCAGGCCGTCCCAATTTCTTCGGACCGGAGCCGCACCTGACGGTTTCCACGCAATTACATTCGACGTGTCCGCATAGATGTGATTAACTGAAGGACAACCCCAGTTTGCTAGACTGGAGGTGTATTCTGAAAATGTCTTAGAGCGCATTACGGCCAAGCTGGCCATGTAAGGTGCCATGCCGGGATCCATCCATACGGTTCTCAGTGCGAAGGCGCGGTCTTTTTCAGCATTTTGGTTTAAAATGGGTCCATGGCGTGTGAACTGAAGCTTTACCTCCTGGTCGGTGTGGGCGCGAACTGGAATTTTCTCGTGTATAGTCTTCACCTGCTCCCAGGCCCCTTTATATAAGTATTTATTTCCCTCACTCTTGGTTTCGTAAACATAAATATCTTCTTGGTCAGCGCCGAAAATAGTCAGACCAAAGGCGGCTGTCCCGTTGTGACCCATGGAGATTCCTGGGATCATAGGCTCTCCAGCGCCAATTACATCGAGCCCGGGCATACTCAGGTGTACAAGATACCTGATGGACGGAAGGACGTGCTTGCGATGCGGGTCTAGAGCAAGGATTGGTCGCTCCGTTGTGGTTTTTGTTGCGGATATGGCCCAGTTGTTTGAGCCCTCTTGGAACACCGTCTGCATGATCTCATCACTCGGTGTTACGCGGGTCCAACGGTCAGCTTCCTGAAGACTTGCTGCAAGTCTTTCCCTCGAGAATGAGACGGGACAGATTGCCAAGCGAAAATCCTGCAGTACTCGATCTGTCATAAAGGCGAGGTCAAGGCCCTCCGCTGGTCGTGGCGCTATCGGAGGTGACAATTCTTGTCTCAACCTGTCGAGGCGGGTACCTCGTTCCACACCTGCCAATGCCATCACCCTGCAGCGCAGAAGCTCCGAAATCGCATTTCGGGTTAGTGAGTGCGTTCGCACGCGAACGACGTCTTCGGGTTTCCAATAGTCGGGAGTGTGACCGAGGAGGCCAAACTCGGGTGGCAAGGCAATCAAACCGTCATGGCAACTGTCTACGTAGGAATTGATCCCCTCGGCAAACGCTGAGCATATCTCTTCGGAATCCGGGCCGTACGCCTGCCATTCTGCACTCATGGCTCCGCGAAATAAAAAGAGACGCGCCGCCCGATCCTGCTCCAAATATCCGGGGCCAAAGTCTCGTGACAGGAGACCGAGACCTCGTTTGCGCGCAATATCAATTTGCCAGAGGCGGTCTCGAGCTGCATTCCAACCCTGCGCGAAAAATAGGTCGTGCAAGTTCTGAGCCTTGATATGAGGAACCCCCCATTTATCAATGTCGATCGTGACCTCACTCTTAAGCTTGTCGGAGCTGTGGCGGTCGAAGGTTATGTTCTTTAACATGTGTTGATCCGTTTGGTTCACCCAAAGATGGTCGGGAATCTGCCAGAGGACGACGTCTGCAGATTGTGGTCGGTTGCGGGCAGAGGGTTGAGGCCGCACTCTTGCAACCTGATCATGTGTGGCGAGCCAATCCTCAGCGCGCCTGGACGCGAACTGGCACGGTGGGCTGCGCACAAGCTCAGCGGGATCCTACTCTCGCGCTTCCGGGAACGAGGCGCTTGCCGAGAACGCTCTGATGTATGTCAGCCAATACGTACGAATACAATATCCGCACATGTTGTCTCGCTGGCCTGAGGCAACGCATTCGATACACAGTAACTCGGTCGAACGGCCTCGTTGAAGGATGGCTCCCTCAATGCGACAAGATCTGGCTGAGAAACAATTTCGTTCTTTCGTGCTGCGGGTTTCTGAAGAAGTCGTGCGGTGTACCCTCTTCGACGATCTCACCTCGATCCATGAAGATTACTCGATCGGCCACGGCGCGCGCAAAGCCCATCTCGTGGGTGACGCATACCATGGTCATGCCGTCGCGTGCGAGTCCGGTCACAGTCTCGAGCACTTCAGCGACCATCTCTGGATCGAGCGAGGAGGTCGGCTCATCGAAGAGCATGACTGCAGGCTCCATACAGAGGGACCGGGCAATTGCGACGCGCTGCTGCTGTCCCCCGGAGAGCTGAGCCGGATATTTGTTCGCCTGTTCGGGAATGCGCACGCGCTCTAGGAATTTAAGCGCGATCTTTCTAGCCTCACCCTCTGGAACGCCCTTTATCCACATCGGCGCCGCCATACAGTTCATCAGCACGGTCATGTGCGGGAAAAGATTAAAGTGCTGAAAAACCATGCCGACGCTTTTGCGAACTTCAGCTACGTTGCGCATTTTGTTATGTAACCTAATCCCAGTGACGGTAATCTCGCCATCCTGGTGCGCTTCGAGCCGATTGACGCAACGGATCAGCGTCGACTTTCCCGAGCCTGAGGGCCCACAGATGACGATACGTTCGCCCTTGCGGACGGTTAGGTTGATGTCAGTTAGTGCTCTGAAGGCACCATACCATTTGGATACATTCTTAGCTTCGATGACTTCGTCGCTCAATATTGCATCTCTCTTGTTCATTGGCGCATCTGTAAGTGCCTTGAAAATGGCCGAACCAACTTAGACGTCTTTTTTAGCTTGACCAATGAATTCACGATCATCGCTTCTTACTTCTGGCAAAATGGTCCTCGATCCGGGATTGGACCAGTTCCAGGCAGGCGGATAAAATCCAATAAATCATTGCCGCTGTTACTAGCATCTCCATAGTATGGAAGGTTGGCTGGCCGAGTGAGTGAGCTAGATACGTCAGCTCCCAAACGCCAAGAACCGAAACGAGAGAGCTGTCTTTGAGCATTGAGATGAACGTGTTTCCCATCGGGGGAATGATAACCGGAAGCGCTTGCGGCAGAATGATTCTGCGCATTGTGAGCGCAAAGCCGAAACCTAATGACCGGGATGCCTCCCACTGGCCGCGATCGATGCTGGCTATGCCCGAACGGAAGATCTCCGTCATGTAGGCACCACTGCATAGCGAAAGCGCCAACACGCCTGCAGGCACGGCATTAATAACGTAACCTACCTGGGGCAAGCCCATGTAGATCAGATAAACCTGCATGAGAAGCGGCAGACCCCGGAAGCATGAAGTGTAGAAGCTGACTATCGCGTAAGCCATGCCGTTGCTTGACAGTTTCGCAATCGCGCCGATTATTGCGATAGCCGACGCAAATAGCAGTGACATCGCTGATACGTAAACTGTAGTAACTACCCCCTGCGTAATTAGAAATGGCAGGTTTGCCCAAATAAATGGCATGCTTAAGTCAAATGCCGCGAAGAGCGAAAGGAACAGTAGCACCAACTCAAACCATACGATCCCGATTTGGATTTTGAGCGGGACAAAACCAATCAGCACGAGGTTGAGGCAGAACATTGCGGCAATTACAAAAGCGATCGCAATGCGACTGTAAAACTTCACTTGTGCGTGATCGCCAATCACGGGCCGTAGGAGTTCGCCCATCGTGGTGCCCGCTACGTTGAAGATAAGAAAAACCGCGAGCACAATTGCAAATATGCAGCCGATAAACCATGGCTTGTGGACGAGCACCTCAGATTCAACTGTATCGTGGTAAAGCATAAGCATTTTCTTCCTAAGAAGAGGCGCCCCCGGGAAGGGGACGCCCACGATTGTGTCATGTTATTTATCGACGCTGAAATCCCCCCCGAACCACTTGACCGAGAGTTTAGCAAGAGTGCCGTCATCCTTCATCTTCTTGACCGCGGCAGCGACCTTGTCGATAAACTCCTTATCGCCACGCTCGATTGTGACAGCGCCCGGGGCGTAGAATAAGGGATCGCCAATAACCTTCAATGGATAGCCAGATTTGATTGCCGCAGCCGCCGTCGTTCCTTCAGTAATGACGCCATCGAGACGAACACCATCGCCGAGGCGCAGGTCGTCAAGCGTAAGAGAGTTAGCACTTGGATAAGCCTTCACTTGGCCCGCTGTAAATTGATATTGTATTGGCTTAGCGCCGATCCATGCCGGTGTGAGCTTGTGATTGGCATACAAATCGCCAAGAGTTCCCGCTCGGACGCCGACGATCTTGCCCTCCAGGTCGGAAGGCTTCGTCGCTTTGCTATCCTTGTGAACGACAGCGACTTCGCCTTCGTAGAAGTACATGGCCGGGAAGGCGAATTTTTTGGCGCGATCGTTGGTCGGCGTCATTTGACCCATGGCCATGTCCCAACGCCCCCCCCACTGGCCTGCCTGAATGATATCCCAGCCCGGGGTCACGAATTTGATCTTCACGCCCAAGTAGTCCGCAATGCCCTTCGCGACCTCTACATCATCACCGTCGAGTTCATGTTGGTCGTTCAAGTGAGACAAGGCTCCCCAGTCGGACCCGACCGCTACCGTCAATGTCTGTGCCGCGAGCACACGATCAAGGACTTCGCCGGCGCAAGCCTTGGCTGACAAAGACATCGACGCAACCGCCATGGAGACTGCAACTACGACCGTCGTTACATGATTGTTCATCTATAGTTCCCTTTTTTCTCGTTCTTATTTTCTTGAAAGCTACCTTCGTCGCCACCGAGAGGAGTGTCTTAGCGGTGCGCCATTGCTCCCTGCTGATTGGACCCATCCCGGTCCGTCATTTAACGAACGACACCTTATCGCTCTGCATTGTTGGCATTCAGCGAAATCGAGTTCGATGATGCAGGTTTCCTGCGAACTACCCTTGGCTTTCGCCGGATCGCTCTGGCGATTTCACAAAGCACGGATACCCTGGCCTCAGAGAGGTCGGCGAACTCGCCAACTCGCTGGACTCCGAAGGCTGCAGATTGCATCGCCACAAGACGTCTTGTTTGGAAGGATCTAAACTGGACTGGCGCGTTGAATTACACCTTGCAGGGCTGACTCTGGTCACGTGGGAACTGCGGTCCAAGCCCCTCTCTCTCCCTAATCTCGACCTCCCTAATCTCGACCTCCCTAATCTCGACGACCTCTTCGCCGGCCGTGTGCGCACCCGCTACTCAACCGTCGGGGCGCTCGAGGAAGAATGCTTCTCTGCCGACATCGTGGTCGGGGCCGTGCTGATCGCCGGTGCTGCCGCGCCAAAGCTCGTCACCCGCGAAATGATGTCCGGCATGAAGAAGGGCTCGGAGCTGGTCGACGTCGCTATTGACCAGGGCGGTTGCTTCGAGACGTCGCATGCGACGACTCAAGCCGAGCCCACCTACGAAGGCGACGGCGTTATCCACTATCGCGTCGCCAACATGCAGAGTCGCCCATGCCATTTCGCGATTTCTTGCCTTGCGAGTTCGCACGTATCCCTCTGGGTCAACATCGTTGATAGACCAGAGAATTTTTGACTCATCGTAGCTCGGACAGCGGAGACGCGTTACAATTGTCAACCCGTTCGGACCCGGTTTAATCGAGATGTACTCGGCATACTGCGCATGATGGCTCATGCCTCTTGTAGCTGGAAGCGTTCGGCAAGTTAGGTCCTACTTGCCACGCGAGAGCGGGGCCGCAAGTATGCGCCGGCCGCAATACAACGCTGATTTGCTGCGTTGTCGAGGACATTTCGCATAGAATGCGCGCCTGCCGCTGCTATGATCATAACATGTTGTGATTTAGTCCAGTCCGAACTCCCGAGGTTGGGTCGCAACTCTCGATAGCCAGCTGGCGCCGGGGGCGCCTAGGCATGAAATTGGATCCCATGTATGACAGAATTCAAACAACGGCAAACCGTCGGTAACGCGTCGGAGAGCGTACTCGAATTCGACGGACAGCAATACCTGGACGGCCGTGCATCGGATCCTCGCGAATTTGGCTGGATGCGCGGTGCGCCGCCGCCGCCAGACAAGCGTGTAACATTCGAGAATGAAACTGTTTGGACCTTTCCTCAGCTTCGCTGGTCGCTATCGCATATGCGTGAGCTGCGGCCCACAGTCCAAGTGTGGCGAGGGCGGGGCGGACCGTCGCAGCTTGAGTGCAGCAACAGGTCTACCGAAATCGATGGGCTCACGTTCGTCGACATGGACGACCGCACCAACCGGTTCGAGGAGGCGCTATTCGACACCTACACCGACGGCATTTTGGTCCTGCATCGGGGGCGGATCATATACGAACGATACTTCGGCGCACTCGCGCCGCACGTACAACATTCGTGTCAGTCAATCACCAAATCGTATGCGGGCACCCTAGCCGCGGCGTTGGTGCATGAGGGCATTCTCGACGACAGGAAGACAATATCGCAGTTTGTGCCGGAATTACGAGGTACAGGGTGGGAAGATGCAACGCTCCGCCAAGTCATGGACATGCAAACTAACGTTGCTTTTACTGAAGATTACACAAGTGTAGACAAGTCATATAGATGCGAATACCTGCGTACCATACGAAAGGAAGGGGCGCACGGCAAATTTGTCTACAAAGGCGTCGATACCAATGTTATGGCTTGGGTTATGTCGCGCGCAACGGGCCGGTCGTTCGCACAACTGTTGGAGGAGCGCTTATGGTTGCCACTGGGCTGCGAAGAAGACGCCTATGTCGAGATCGACCCGACAAACGGTATGCCGAGGGCGCATAGCGGACTCAATGTGACGTTGCGCGACTTGGCGCGTTTCGGCGAGCTGATGCGATGTGAAGGCTCGTGTAATGGCAAGCAACTGGTTCCCGCGAGTGTTGTCTACGACCTTCAAGATCTCGACCACCCCGCCAAGCCGGACCTCCCATTCGGCTATACATACCGAAGCCAATGGTGGGTATCACACGACGAGCTTGATGCTATTGAAGGTCGGGGCCTTTACGGCCAGAACCTGTACATAGCGCCAAAGGCGGAGATGGTGATTGCGCGCTTCGGGTCGCACCCCGCTTGCGACCACATTGATCGGATTAGAAGGCCGCAGATGCAGGCATTGGGGAGGATGCTCCGCGCGTAACTTGATGCACTAGACGGTCACCGCGCTTGTTTAGGAATTTCCTGCAAATTCGCGGTTGAAGAACTGGGGCGCCTACGCCGAATTCCTGCGTTCGGCTAGGGGGCAATTGGCGCAAAAGGCCTGTAGACGCTGCTACGCTTATGAAGTAAATACCAGAAGCCTCGCTTCCCATATGCATAATGCAGACCGATCTGGCTCGCTTTTGCTGAGGAAACAATGATCACCGAACATTGCATATTGATTGGGGCCGTCGCGACTTTGTATTGCGAGAATGGAACCGGTGGACCTATTGTATTCTTGCATGGTGCCGCTTTCGGGCTTATCCGTCAGCTTGACCTGAAACAAAACCCAACCCAAACATCAACGAGACCCAGGATCAGACCGAAAAATGGCCGCCTTCAAATCGGAATGCTGGCCGGAATGAAATCGGAATGACTGGCCGGCTTCAAATCGGAATCGGTGGCCGGCTTCATCGGAATACGCAGGCAATGGTATCGGCATCAGTGGCAGCGCTCTTGCGCTGCTTCTGGACGGTGAGATCGGCGGTTACCTGGGAAAGCCGGGCGACCAGCGCCTTGAGCCGCTGCTGGGCCGCGCTCGGCGGCAGCGTCGGCTGCAGCCGTTTGACCTCGCTATAGCGGGCGATGACGGCGGCGTCGATCCTGTCGGTCTTCTCCAGGAAGCCCATCGCCTCGGCGAATCAGCGTACGCTCCTCGCATTGGCCATGCCGCAGGCTACTCCCAACTCCCACGACAGCAGGAAGGGAAGCCGTTCGTAGCCGCCACTGGCCTCCATGACGACGAGCTCGACACCATTGACCTAACACCAGGCAGCAAGCTCGGCTATGCCTGCCGCATCGTTGCGAAAGCGGCCCGCCGCTCCGCTCGGCACGACATGGGTATCGAGCCAGTCTTTCGAAACATCCACTCCACAGATAGTCTTGTTCACGGTAACCTGCCTTGTGCGTGCGATTGGAGCCAAGCGACTATTCGGTCGTACGTGACGAAGGCGAAGATCCCAGGCTCACCCACGGTTGTGGCCGGAGGGGTGTCGGGCGACTTCGCCTTGCTTCGAACCGGATGGCCATCCGGTTCGAGGCTCAGTCGCTTCCATCGCACAAAGTCCTCTGCGTGCAGATACAAGGGGTTAACCTCGAAGAGTCAGTGTCGGAGAAAATAACGTGCTGATTCATCGGACTTTAGGGCCGAGCTTGTTGGTCGCTCGATAAAAAGCATGATTTTAGGCGGAAGCTGTCCTGCATGCAATTTCAGCACTTGTTTACCCAATTCCTTGTCTGCTTCCGTGAGACGATGGTTCAGGCGAAGGTAGTCGGTCCAGGTCGGCGTGCGGAATGTCTCTATCCATTGCATAGGCTCCTGAAGGTTGCGCTGGAGAGTCCAATGACGAGCGCCGACGCGACTGTGCACATGCCGGCGCGCCCGCATGAGTTCCAGGAATGCTTCGCGATTTTCCTCGGGCACTAGGTACTCGACTTTGACCACGATGGGACCGCTTCTTGGCTTGAGATTGAGGGCGACTGCCGGTGCGTCGAAGTCCTCCAAAGCATCTGGATCGGATTCGCGGCGCTCGCGAAGGGGAAACAGGAGGCCCGTGGCGGCGACCAGCAGAAGGGCTCCAGCGGAGCCCTCCAGTGCCAAGGTCAGTGAATGGTTCTGGGCCACCGTGCCCCACACCCAACTGCCCGCTGCGATGCCGCCATCGATCAATGCATAGTAAATCGAGATGGTGCGCCCCACGACCCAGCGCGGGCTTGCCAGTTGCACGGTCACGCCGACCCCGGACCAGGCGGTGACCCAGCCCGCGCCACCCATGGCGAGTGCAATTGCCGCCACTGCAATCGAAGAAGTCAGCGCAAGCGAAAGGGAGCATGCCGCGCAGGCGACGCATGCGAGCGTCATCAGCCGCTCTTGTGACAAGCTCCGTCTGAACACGCTGTTCGAGATGCCGGCGAAGACGGCGCCTGTCCCGAATCCGGCCATGAGCGTGCCATAGGCGAGCGGTCCGCCTCCCAGCTGGTCGCGGACAACCAGCGGCAGCAGCGCGAGAATGGCGATGCTCGCCAGACCAAAGAGGGTTCCGCGAGTGATCGCCGTCTTAATCTCCGACGACATCGCCGTGAAGCGTAGCCCGTCATAGATCGCCGTCCTCATCGACTCACGTGGGAGAGGTGATGAGCGAACCATCCACTTGCAGCGCCATATGGTTACCAAAGGGACCAGATAGGTAAGACTGGTTACGGCGAAAGCCGTCATCAGCCCAAAAGAGGCAACTACTATGCCACCGAGCGCCGGGCCTACGGTCCGAACAGTGTTGAAGCCAACGGAGAGGAGCGTGACGGCGGCGGGAACGTCGCGTCGGTTCACCATATCGCCAACCGAGGCCTGCCAGGCTGGATCGTGGAGAGCGCCGCCGCATGCGATCAAGAAGCTGAAGCCGAGGATCATCCACGGATCGACAAAGCCCAGCACCACAAAAGCCGTCAGCATCGCAGATGCCAATACCATAAGGCACCGGCCGGCGAACATGACCCGGCGCCGGCTGAAATTATCAGCCAAGGCCCCGGCGAAGACGGATAAGATGAACGCTGGCAGGTTTGAAGAAGCCTGAACCAGCGCGACCATCAGATCGGAAGTCGAAATCGTAGCCATCAGCCAGCTGATGGCAACAGTCTGCATCAACCAGCCGAGCGAGCTGACCTGCGTGGCGAACCAGATTGAACGAAAGCTCGGATTTCTGAGGGGCGCAAATGCTCCTGGCGAATTTGGATCGGCGACTTGGTCCGCAAGACTGCTCATCAATCTAACTCTTGCCTATGAGCCAGTTTTACATTGCTCCGACAGCCAGCAGCCGCCCAACCCGTTGAAGGTCCGAATCGGCCAATGTGCGCAAATAGTTACAACGCCCGGCAGGAGATTGAACTCGCTGCCGGGCCGATGCGCCTTGGGAGGAGGCGTAGTTGGAACCTTTGTGAAGACTTGGAACCAGCCGCATCAGGCCAGCCTACACTTACAATATGAGGATCAGACCACTCCAGGATTTTAGTGCATTGAATGGGTACTCTTCCAGCAATCCTCGCCAACAAATGCAGGAGATCGGCGTCGAGCTCCTAAATCTGCATAATATCGGTGATTCGCGGGCGAGCAGTGCAGTGGGCACATTCTCCAAGCTAAACGCTGAACGGGCTTTTTGCTTCTCAAATCGCCATAACAGGGAGAGATGGGCAAATACTACTTCAATATGCTCCCAAGGACGCTGAGTTGACTGCAGCCTCAGCAGAGCTCTCCGCGTGCCTTTTTGCGGCTCCCCGCGGTGCTCGCGCCCGCCGCGCCTGCAAAGGCTTTCCTCAACAGTCGTTCAGTTCGAGCAGCCTTTGCCAACTCTGACTCAAAAGCTGCCCGACTGGATTGACGGCCTCAGCTTCTTCGGCGGGTCACTGAGGCGATCCGTCTGCTACAACCTGGTGTGGCCAAGGCGCTGTGGTTCGCGCCGACGCTGAACGCGACCGTTGCGACAATGACCGAGCAGTACGACACTGCCATATTGATCGCTGGGAAGCGCGCGAAGGGTAAATTCAACTTGCCCACCACCGCGATCAAATGTGCGCCGGGTAATGGCGCCGCTAACAGGATCGACCACCGGAACCGGTTACCGGCAGAGTCGGTCTGCATCCGGGAATTGCAGGGCCATCCTGTGTATAGGCTTAAATTGCGCTATTCTTCTCTACTGTGACAGGCGGGAGCCGCCGTCGACGGGGATCACTGCGCCCGAGACGTAGAACGCGTCGTCCGAAGCAGGAAGGCGATCACCGCCGCCTGCTCCTCCGGCGAGGAGACGCGCTCGAGCGGATTGGCGCGACCATCAGGCGTTGGTAGCTGCGTACGTGCAGCGCTCGAGTCATGTCGGTGGGGACCACGCCGGGCGCCACCGCATTCACGGTTATACCCTACAGGCCCTGCTCGCCGGCCTGCTGGAGCGTGAGATACGCGATCCCGGCCTTGGCCACCGAATAGCCTACCGTTCCGGGATAGCCCGTAAGCCCGAGGATCGAGCTGACATTAATGATCCGCCCGCCCGGCTGGCGCATCCGCGGCCGCAACTCGCGGGTCAGGCTGATGACTGCACGCAAGTTGATATCGATCAGCGGGAACAAAAGGCATCGTCAGTATCGGCGAGCGACTTCGAACCGCCAATGCCGGCATTGTTCACGAGGACGTCGAGCGTCTCGATCCTTGCGGCATCCAAGGCGGCCAGAACCCGCCCTGCGGCGTCGGGCATGGCCAGATCGCAGACGAGCGCCGTCTGGCCAAGGCCCGCAGCTGTGTCGTGCACTTTATCCAGAACATCCACTAGCAACACCCACGCCTCTTCCGAGCCAAGCCACGCCGCTGTTGCGGCACCGATCCCGCGCGCCGCGCCGGTGACGACGACAGTGTTTCTGACCGGAGCTTAGGCAAGGCTGCCTCCGTCGACCGTAAGCGCGGCGCCGATGGTGAAGCCCGCCGCATCGTCCAGCAGATAGCCGACAGCTGTCGCCACCTCGGACGGCAACCCCATTCGGCCCATCGGATGCGCAGCGATGATCTTCGTCCGGCGCTCGACCTGTGCCGCTTCTCCCCGGGCGAAGGCGACGCCGGCCTCGGCCAACGGCTGGCGATGGTTCCGGGGCAGACACAGTTTGCGCGGATATTTCTGCCGCGTGGTTCAGCGCCAGCGTGCGAGTCATCATCACAACCGCCGCCTTGGTCACCGAATAGATCGGCACGTCCTTCGAGGCCTGCAGACCAGCAGTCGAGCTGAAGAGCACCACCGATCCGCGGCCAAGCTCGCGCATCTGCGGGATGCAGCTTGCAGATTCGCCAAATGGCCCCGACGTTGAAGCTGAACATGGCTTCGTACCCTTCACGTCTATCAGCCGCTTCATCGCACCGTAATGCCAGCGGCCGCGACCAAGCCCTCAACCGGCCGGCCAAAGCTCTCGCGGGCGAGGTCGACCAGCCCTTCCAGCATCGCCGGATCGGTCACGTCGCAGACAACTCAACGGGCACCAGGACAGGCGGCCAGAGTTTGGTCCAGAGCCTCTTGCGACAGGTCAGCCAACACCAAATCCGCTCCACCCGCCGCCAGCAGTTTGGCACTGGCCGGGCCAAGCGCGCCACCCGCCGGTAATCAGCACCGTTTTTCCGGCAAAGGTCGTGTCAATCAAGATTGTAGTCCTCCTCCAAGATAAGAACTCCCACTGTACCCGCTCTGAAAGCGAATACCGGACAGCGGATGATCCGCGTCATTCCAAATCCATTGGTGACCGCCGCAACGGTCGAGGCGCAGGACGGCTTGCGCCGCCCCAAGAACACCGCACTCTACCGGCGTTCCTGTCTGAGAGTTTTCAGAGACATGAGGACGCACGCTCGGCGACCTGATGATGTGTGGCGAACCAAACGTCACCCTTTGCTTTGGCGCGTCGAATTAATTCTTCTACGATCCAGATCCGTGAGCGATATCCAATGACGTGTGGATGCAGAGTCAGCTGAAATAAATCGGCATCTTGATAGGCCCCTTCGAACTCCCGAATAAATACAGAAAGCACGTCGTCGACTGATAAATCTGGCCGTGAAGACCCATCGGGACTCATCCAAAGATAAGTGGCATCGTCTCGAATCCATTCGACCGGTATTTCAATCACTCCCGTGGGTTCCTCGTCTTCCAGCAGCTCATAGCAACTATCATCGGCCATAAGGGATGAGTCGTATGTCAATCCGGTTTCACGTATGATCCGTAGAGTTGCGTCGGAAAAATCCCAGGAAGGCGTTCGAATTCCCGTCGGGCGTTTGGAAGTGATTTTTTCAAGAGTGTCGGCACTCCTCATCATTAAAGAGCGCTCGCTCTCTGCGCTCAGTTCCGAGTTTAGCTCGTGTATCCAGCCGTGCATGCCAATTTCATGGCCTTCATCGACAACTGCGCGTTGCTCGTCTGGATACAACTGAGCGATCACAGCGGGAACGAAAAAACTCGCCGGAACGTCGTACTTTCTCAAGAGTTCCAAAGCCCGAGGCATCCCTCGTCGGCTCCCGTACTGACCCCAGGATAATCTGCTTAGCGATCGCCCTCCCCTGCGCAATTCGTTCGACTCATGATCGACGTCGAACGAGATGGCGAAGGCACAGCGTTTACCGCCGGGCCACATTGGTCTTAGTGCCTTGCCCGCTCTGACTTTGTTGATGCGCCGCCGCCAATGGCTTTCAGGCCATTCCCAGGGATTGAGTGCGGTCGAATTGGCCACCAGTTCCTCCTGAGCAGTGTCTGCATTGAATTCCGCCGAAAACTCAATGAGCGGAACGCGGCACCAGCTCAGCTGGCAGCCCCGCAAGCCGATCAGGCCGTCGCTTGAGTTTGCGCCTTGATTACGACAAGATGGCCCAACTCATTCAGATTTTCTCACTCTCGCGAACAAGCTCATCCATAACCGAGCGCACGGCGCTTTCTGCGATTGCAACAATCTCCTCCGCCTCAGCTTTGGTTGTAACCAGCGGCGGAGCAAAGCCCAAAATGTCCCCGTGCGGCATGGCCCGAGCGATAAGACCACGGTCACGGGCGGCCTTCGAGATTCGCGCACCTACCTTGAGCGCCGGATCGAAACGCTTCCGATTGTCGCGATCGGCAACGAACTCGATTGCGCCCATAAGACCGACGCCCCGCACTTCGCCGACGATCGGCAACTGCGCGAACCTCTCCTGCAACTGCGCCTGGAAAAACGCGCCGACGTCACGCGCATTGCCGGGGAGGTCTTCTTTCTCGACAATATCGAGGACCGCGTTGGCCGCGGCGGCGCCGATCGGATGACCAGAGTAGGTGTAGCCGTGCGAGAATGCCCCGACCTTGTCGGCTCCATCCTCCAGGACTTTATACACCTTCTCACCGACGATTGCCGCTGAAAGCGGGAAGTAGGCCGACGTCAAACCTTTAGCGATCGTGATGAGGTCTGGCTCGATGCCATAGTGCTGTGAGCCGAACATGGAACCGGTGCGGCCGAACCCTGTGATCACTTCATCGGCAATCAGCAGCACATCATGTTTTTTGAGGACCGTCTGTACCGCTTCCCAATAGCCTTCCGGCGGAGGCGTGATACCACCTGTGCCGAGGACGGGCTCGCCAATGAAGGCGCCGACGTTGTCCGGGCCGAGCCGCTCGATCAACTGATCAAGCTCGGCGGCGCGGCGAGCGGAGAATTCGCGCTCGGTTTCGCCCGGGGTTGCGCCCCAGTAATGATGTGGAACACCCGTGTGAACAATCTGCGGAAGTGGCAGGTCCATGTGGTCGTGATAAAAGCTCATGCCCGTCATCGAGCCCGACACGACGCTGCAGCCGTGATAGCCGCGTTCACGGGAGATGATCTTCTTTTTGGTCGGCTTGCCACGCAGGTTGTTGTAGTACCAAACAAGCTTGGCCTGGGTCTCGTTCGCATCCGAGCCGGACATGCCATAGAACACCTTGCTCATCTTGCCCGGCGCCATCTTCACAAGGCGATCGGAGAGGATCGCAAGCTCGTCGGTCGTGTGCGCCGCATAGGAGTGGTAATACGCCAAGCGATAGGCCTGACGCGAGATCGCATCGGCGACTTCCGTGCGGCCATACCCGACATTGACGCAGTATAGGCCGGCAAAGCCATCGATAAATTGGTTGCCATGCGCGTCCTGGATGCGGATCCCCTTCCCTGTCACCACGATCGTTGGGTCGCCGAGCTTGCCAGTGGCGAAATCTTTAAGCTGAGTGAAAGGATGCAAGACCGAGTTGCGGTCCTTTTCGGTGATCTCTTTGATGTTGATGGTCATTGAATGCTTCCTTTCAGGCCGCGATGTTGCCGATGCAGAGGTATTTGGGTTCGAGATATTCGATAAGACCGTGCCTTGAGCCCTCGCGACCAAGGCCGGATTGTTTCCAGCCGCCGAACGGAATGCCCGGCCCCGTAAATTTTGGAGTATTCACGGCAACCATGCCATATTCGAGCCGGTCGGAGAGCCGCATGGCTCGGTTGAGATCTTGGGTATAGACGTAGGCCGCAAGTCCCATCTCGGAATTGTTGGCTCGCGCGACCACCTCCCGTTCGTCGTCGAAGGGCAGGATTGCAGCGACAGGTCCAAACGTTTCGTCCTTCGCAATCACCATGTCATCGGTCACATTAGCAAGCACGGCCGGCGTGACGAAGTTCCCGCCAAGCGAATTGTGCTGTGCGCCTGCTACCATTCGAGCCCCGGCTGCTAGAGCCTCAGAAACCTGGTGCCTGCATTTGTCAGCACCAGACGTCTTTGTCATCGGACCGATGTCGACACCTGGCTCCAATCCGTGCCCGACCTTTAGTTTACTGGTGGCCTCGGCAAATTTTTCCGTAAAATGCTCGTAAATCTCTCGCTGCACATAAATCCGGTTTGCCGCGAGACAGTCCTGACCGGATGTCGCGAACTTGGCTGCCATGCAACCGGCGACCGCAGCGTTGATCGGCGCATCGCCGAAAAGGATGAAAGGAGCATTGCCGCCAAGTTCGAGCGAGACTTTCTTCACTGTCTTCGCGGATTGCTCGAGAAGGATTCTGCCGACCTCGGTGGAGCCCGTAAAAGAGAACGCACGCACGTGGGTATGCAACAACAGCCGTTTGGCAAGTGGCGGAGCTTCGCCCGTGATCACCTGAAACACGCCGGGCGGAATGCCAGCATCCCCGGCAAGGCGGGCAAGCGCGAGGGCCGACAGTGGCGTTTCGGGTGCCGGCTTTACAATCATTGTGCAGCCAGCGGCCAGTGCAGCTCCAGCCTTTCTGGTGATCATTGCCGCTGGGAAGTTCCATGGCGTAATGGCGACAGTCACCCCGATCGGCTGCAAATGCACGGCCAGCCTGCTTGCGGGGAGATGGCTGGGAATCGTTTCGCCGTAAGCCCGCTCCCCTTCCCCTGCAAACCAATCTAAAAAGCCGGCAGCGTATGAAACTTCGCCGCGGGCTTCAGCAATCGGTTTTCCTTGCTCGGCCGTTATGATGACAGCCAGGTCTTCGGCGCTCTCCCGCATGCCTGCCGCCCATTTCCGCAGATATGCACCACGCTGTAACGGAAGCATGTCGCGCCACTTGAGGAACGCTGCTCTTGCGCAATGGACCGCGTCGTCAACGTCGGCGTCTGCGCAAGCCGCAACTTGAGCGATCTCGTCACCGCTGGCAGGATCAAACACGGCAAGAGTATCTGATTTGGAGAGCCAGGCGCCGTTCAGATACGCATCACCACGCAAAAGGTCTGGCCGTTTGAGCCTGCGTAATGCCGTGATTGACGTACCCCTCATCTAAGACTCCAATGGTATGCTGATGCCTTTAGGTTATTGCTGCCACAGCGCCGATCGGCAGCGCAGTTGATGCCCCTTTAGCTGCATTCCTGCAAACAGCAGCCAATTCGCGTAGAATTGGACACGGCTCACAACTTCACTTGCCAGGAGGCTTAGCGACCGCGAGCGAAGGTCGCGCTGGTCGCCGGCGGCGCGGAAAGTAGTTGGTTCCAGCGCCGATCTCCCGATCCCGAGTTCCCGATCTGGCCTCGTGGCATTAAGTTCTCGACCGACACCGATCAGGCGCACTGACGCAGGCGCAACCGCCTCGAATCTTAGACGGAACTCGCCGCAAGGCTACTTTCGTCCGGCACTGTGCAGGGTGACCGCGACCGCTTCAGACACGATGGCATCGCGGACGACTTCATTCGGAAGGAGGTCTTGGGGTCCCGAAATTGAGGTCCCCGCGATAACCCAGACATTCACTTGGTGAAGTGGTGAAGTCGCACGAAACAGCAGAAAAGGATGAAGCGAGCCCCGGGCAAAAGGCGAGCTTCGCTGCCGAGCCATCTATCGGGAACAACGTGTGCTGATGTCGCGACGTGTTGCACGGACGGGGCGGACCATACTCGCGTTCCCACCGGCGCGCAGGGTTGGCAAGAGCCCGCTTCAGGCGCGCGTAAACTCGTCCTCAATGCTCCTCAAAAGCTAAGTCCTCTTGCGTCATCCGCGCATTTGTAGAATGGGGCAACGTTCACGCCGCGCTCGCGTCACAGGTGGCTCATTTCGGCCTACGGATCTTAATCTCCGCTGATGCAGAGAACTCATGTGCTAGGCGAGATTCTCCTGTCCCAGAGGTTGGGCATGCCGCACCTCTCAGACAGCGCCGTCCTTAAGCTAGATCCGTTCATCCGCTCGCCGCAGAAACAAATTTCAACCGGCTTCGAACGGACCCAGTGAGATCGCAAAACGATTTGGGTCACATCCAAATCACCTAGTCCACGACGATCAAGCGGCGATCAACATCTGCCAATCGCTCACCGCCCCTTTCGGTTACAATAAATGATTCAGAGATGGCGGCGCCGAACCCTTCGAGCCTAACCCCCGACTGAAAATGGAAGCACATTCCTGGTTGTAGGATGGTCTTGTCGCCCGCGCGAATACTAACCGTGCGTTCGCCCCATTCCGGCGGGAAGTTGAGTCCGATTGAATAGCCGGAGCGGCCTATCTTGATATACCCGTTCCGCTTGAGGATATCTTGCCACACCGCATTAAGCTCCTCAACGACGGTACCAGGCTTTGCCATCTCGAGCACAGCATCCCCGCCTTCCACTATAACCTCAGCAAGACGCGAGACCTCTGCGGGTGGCTTTCCGATGTGGACGGTGCGGCACAGCGGCGCACAGTAGCGGCGTCGGGTGGCGCCGAACTCCATGAGAACCAGGCCAGAGGTCGGCAAGGGCTCCTCGGTCCAACTGAGGTGCGGAGCGTTCGTTTGTTCGCTAGTCTGGATAAGAGGAGGACCGCTAGAGTCGCCATATTTACCGTCCACCCCTCGTGTCTGGGCCCGGTACACCTCCGCGACGACCTCATGTTGCGGCACTCCAGGCCTTAGGTTAGCGATTGCCGTCTGCATCGTATGCGTTGCAAGGTGGCCCGCTTCTCTCATGTAGACTAGTTCAAGGTCAGATTTTATAAGCCGTGCCCAATTGACTAATTCGCGGCTATCAGAGAATTTTGCATTCGGAAGGCCTTTGACGAGATGTTGATGTGCTCGGGCAGTATAGAAGTGGGCGTTAAGCTCGACACCGATTCGATCAGATCCCCAGCCGCGCGAATTGATAAGCTCGCAAAGATCGTCAAATGGATGTAATTCTGGATGTTGAAGTCTATGATCGGAAAATGAGCTTATATTTTCTCTAGGCAGATCCGTCGTTATATAAGCGGAATTTACATCGACGAAACGTCCGAACCAGAGGGGCATGTCCGACTGGAGATGCACTAAGACCACCTGAGGCACGTAGAACGAATAGCCGTCAAAGCCGGTAAGCCAATACATATTCGCGGGATCCTGGCAGATCAGCAAGTCCAGCCCCGCTCGCTCCATCCGCTGCTTCACGTCATGAACACGACGCCGAAACTCCTCGGGCGGAAATGGCTTCTCATATTTCATCTCGTCGAGTCCTTCAAAACAGGCATTCCTCGAACGGATCAGGCATTCGTCCTGTCCGCATACTTTCTCTTCGTATCACGTCACAAGAGGCTGTTTTCCCCGAGGATTTCTTCTTGTCGCGGAAAATCTGCATTTCCTAGGCACTTGCCGTACGTTATCCGCATATGAGCGCCAAATTTTCGGTGGCTCTGCGTCTCCGGTGGAAGATCATGCCCTCCCTATGGTGAAGACGCACTCTGCCTGTCGCAACAGAATTTCAAGCACGGGCGGCAAGATCTACGTGGGAAGCGCCGACGAGACCAGCGAAGATCGGGACGTTGCGGCCGCCACGCTCATGCAGCATCCGGGGCGTCCGCGGCCCAATGGACGGGGTTTGAGCACCCCCATCAGGCCGGCCACTCCTAATATGTGAGCATGATTCTCTGGTACAAATCAGCAGCCTTGGTCAGTTGATCGATTTCAACGAACTCGTTGTTCGTATGGGCTTGGGCAGTACGCCCGGGTCCGATAATCACACACGGGATCCCAGCCAATGACAGCTGATTTGCATCCGAGCCGCCGGTGGCTCCCTTCTGCTCTCCGGTCCCCGCGACGTGGGCACAAGCCGCTCCTGCGACTGCTGCAATTTTGCTCGACCCGGAACTGATTGGAGGCGGGTCTTCCAATGCGGGAAGCAATGACCGAACATTGATCTTGTCTTCGCCCTGGCGAAGGCCTTCCAGTATGCTTTCTACCTCCGCCAACGCGTCCTGCGGCCGCTCCCCGGGTATGAGACGCCGATCGACCCAGATACGGCATACCGGCGGTACAGTGGTAAGTTCCAAACCTCCTTCGATGAGGCTCACGGTCAGCTGTGATGACCCTACCAATGGGTGCTGCGCCCGAGACACAAGGGATCGATGGTGCTCATCAAGTGCCAATACCACCTTGGCCATGCCCGTGATCGCGTTCACTCCGAGATGAGGCTTCGACGTATGAGCCGGTACACCCTGAACCTCGATTTGCCAGCGGACAGAACCCATGTGAGCTACAACGAGCTCTAATTCGGTGGGTTCACCGACTACCGCACCCTCATAAGCGACACCGGAATCGGCTATAGCGCGGGCGCCAAGTTTGCGGTACTCTTCGTCAATGCTGGCTGCCACAACAACCGTGGCCCGGGGCTGCCGTTCACCAAGTGAGCTAAGCGCAATCAACATAGCTGCAAGTGAGCCTTTTGTGTCGCAGCTACCTCGCCCATATATTCGCCCGTCCCGTTGCTCACCCGAGAATGGATCTGATTCCCACCTATCGATAGGAACGGTATCCATATGAGCAATGAATAGAATACGCCTATCGGGTTCTTTCCCAGGTACCCAGGTCAGGAAATTCGAGCGACCATCGGCCACCTCCTGTATCCCGTAAGCCAGCTTCCGCTCCTTGCAAAAACCCTCGAGGAACTTGGCTACACCTTGCTCTCCACTACCTTTTGGCGACAGCGATGGATTGATGCTCTCGATCTTTATAAGATCTTGGAGAAGTCCGATAGTCTCGGCGCTCTGGGTCGACATGTACTCTCCTGTGTGCATGAACTAGCCGTGTCGCTCTTACTTCGACCAGCTCTTGGCCAGATTGATTACGCGATCGACTTCATCGGCGGTGTTGTAAAGATGCAGGGAAAACCGGAGCATGCCTCTGCGTATTGAGACGATTACCCCGTTCTTCGTGAAATGCTCGTGAAGCGACCGAATGCGGGCGTCGACTGGGCGCCCTTCAACAAGATCGCTGGAATCGCCAACGGCTACGATACTTCCAGTGTGAGCGCCTGGTGGCCCGCCGCAGACCGGAAGCCCGATATCTAAGAGACCAGTGGCCATACGTTTTGCGAGTGAGGTAACGCTCTGGTCGATCGCCTCGGTTCCGATATCAAGTAGCTGGCCCATTGATGCATATGCAGCCAACATGCCAGGGAAGTTGTAATGCCCGATATCAAAGCGGGGCGCGCCAGAGCGCAACTTTACAAAACTAGGTACCGGAGCTGATTCTGGCGCGTTTCCGAAATCTACGCTGAAGCGCGCAAGATAGGCCGGGCTCAGCCGATCGGCCCATTCTTTACGGCAATATAAAAAACCCGATCCATAAAGACCCATCAAACCCTTCACAGTGGACACTGCTACACCGTCTACGCCAAGTCGATTGACGTCGGTGTGGAGTATCCCAACAGATTGCGTCGCGTCCGCCAAAAGAAATGCACCGTAGTGCCTACAGGCTTCGGATATCTGCTCCATGACGGTCCGAAACCCCGGAACCATCGTCACCGTCGCCAAGGCAACAACGCGGGTATGAGAATCAATCGCCTTTACGAATGCATCAGGGGGAATTGAGCCGTTATCCGGCTCTACGACTCGCAACTCGACATTGTAGCGGTCTCTGATCTGAATCCATGGCAAGATATTATTTGCGTGTTCCAATTTTGGGCATAGAACGACGTTGTCTCCATCTCTCCAATCGATCGCATTAGCGATGATGTTGATGCCTTCCGATGCATTCTTGGTAATTGCAATTTCATCGTGATCTGAATTGATAAATTGTGCGAACCTAGCGCGAGTACGCTCGACGTGTTCGAGCATTCTTTCTTCGTCGTTTAGGCCATGCAGCCGATTGTTCAAATGAGGCTCGATTGAAGCCAATGTTGTGCTTGATATGAGGCCCTGGTTCGCGACATCCATGTAGATGGCGTTTGCTGTGGCTGGAAACTCCTTTCGGAGGATGTCCAAGGGAAGCATATGGCTTTCTCTCCTGGGAGTGCGGACGGCGGTTGAGCTACCTTGTTCAGGCGATCGTTCCGGCAAGGGTAAGAATGCCGCCAGACTGGTCTGCGCTGACCTGCCCATTTTACACGGTGCTCGTGCCGACTTTGGTCTAACATTCGGTCTCCCACGCCGCATTCCTGCGCCAAACCGCGATTCACGCAGAGATCGCGAGCCATTCTCGCGGATCACTGAAGCGTCTCGACGGAATGCAGCTGCAACAACTGCCTCACGAGAGATCAATTTGGGTAATTCTCAGACCGCGGATAGGGCTTCTTACCAGTGCTTGGAGCGACGTTAGCCTGACTGAGCCGACGACCTTCTCCTCCAGCCCCACACCCATGCGGATCATAGTTCACTCGCGGCCGACGCGCGAGGGCCGTAAGGCATCCGAAAGCCGGGGCCGGTTCATAGCCTGACTCTCATGGTCTCCGATTTATGCTGCAACGCCGACACCCTTGGTGATGTCGCTCCCTAACACGCTTGCCTCGAACTGATGCGAGCGTGCTGCAACTCATGTTTTCTGCGCCTGAGCAACGAGATCGGTAGGATCTTTTCGACCGGGGATCGCCCCCACCCGATCGAATCTGCCGTTCTTGCGCTGGCCCGCAACTGCTCACCAGCAACGCCCATCGATTCAGCGGCACCCCTCAGATAGTTATACTATGCCGGTATTGTGCGCAGATGGCGAAAGAAACGCCGATTTTCTGCGACTTGGACCGACTTTAGCGCCGAGAGGGCGTTTGGCACTTGCTACATTTTGGACGTACGGACTGGCGGCCTTGGCATTGGCCGATATCATCATGAGCAGAGATTGTGAATGGATCTGGATCGAATTGACCGGAAGATTCTCAACGTCGTGCAGCGCAACAATCGCCTTACGACAGAGGAATTGGGCGAACTTGCCGGACTATCGGCTACCGCTTGTCAGCGGAGATTAAAGCGACTTCGAGACGCTGGCGTCATCGAAGCGGACGTTGCCATAGTTTCACCGGAAGCCGTCGGTCGGCCCCTGCTCCTGCTGGTATCCATCACTCTCGAGCGCGATCGCGCCGATATCATCGATCGTTTCAAGCAGGCAATTCGGCGGACGCCTGAGATCATGAACGCTTACTACGTTACGGGTGAAGCGGATTTTATTATTACGGTCTCTGCTCAGGACATGGCCGAGTACGAGGCGTTTACCCGTCGTTTTTTTTACGAACATCTTGAAGTAAAGGGGTTCAAGACAATCGTTGTAATGGATCGGATCAAGGCGTCGTTTGCTCTGCCAATTGCTGAAGAGTAGCCTTCAAAAGAGCCCGCCCAGGCAACCACCACGCGCCTTCCGCGGGTCGCAGTTGTCCCGCACTTCTGAATGTCGGCTGTCCTATTTTGAATGGTCCCGCATATATACCAGGGCACCTCCTCTCAGCCTGCAGGTGTTATGCGCCAATGACCAAAAAACGATGATATTCTGCGGGACCAAGGCGCCCTTCGCGCAACCAAGCTCTTTGGCACTTGCTACATTCTGGGCGGAGCGGAATTCAGGATTGTCGGTCCCCGGCTAATTGGAGCGGCTTCAGTCGGCGGAATAGCTGGGGTGCCTACGTCGCACAGAGGATGCTGTGCTCCCGGCAGCGCGGAAACGGGTCTCCCGGCTCTCGCAAGGACAAAGCGTGAAATTCGCCTGCAACCGGCAAGAAAGGAAAGTCCCCGTGGCAATTCTCAATAGCGTCGCAGAGTTTCTCCCCGAGATAGTGGCTTGGCGCCGGGACATCCATGCACATCCCGAACTGGGCTTCGACATCCCCCGTACTTCGGCATTTGTCGCCGAGCGCCTGCGCGAATTCGGCTGCGACGCCGTCGCGACCGGCATCGGCAAAACCGGCGTCGTTGGCGTCATCAAGGGCAACGGCGTCGTGAGCGACGGTAACCCAAAGGTTATCGGATTGCGCGCTGACATGGATGCGCTGCCGATCAACGAAGCGACCGATCTGCCCTATGCGTCCAAGAACAAGGGCTTGATGCATGCGTGTGGGCATGACGGCCACACCGCGATGCTGTTGGGTGCCGCGCGCTATCTTGCCGATACTCGGAATTTCGCTGGAACGGCGGTCATGATCTTCCAACCTGCCGAGGAGATCGGTACCGGCGCCGTTGCCATGCTAGATGACGGTTTGATGGAGCGGTTCGGCATCGAGCACATCTACGGAATGCACAATCGTCCGGGCTTGCCGGTAGGTGTCTTCGGAATCCGGCAAGGTCCAGTGATGGCGGCAACTGATAGCATAGAAATTAGCATTGAAGGGCGAGGGGGGCACCCTGGAAGGCCTCATGAATGCATCGATCCGATTCTGGTCGGCGCTCAGCTTGTGACGGCCCTGCAGCATATCCTGGCTCAGAACATTGACCCTGTCGACTCGGCAGGAATTTCGTTCCACCAGTTCCAGTCCGGGCAGAGACTAGTCCCCGTCGTTCCGCAAACAGCGGAGTTGGTGGGCACCATGCGGACGCTAAAGCCGGAGGTGCGCAAGTTCGTGAAGGAGCGGGTGGGCGAAGTGGTCGCCGGCATCGCCCAGATAACCGGCGCGAAGATAGATATTAAATTTCAGAGCTTCGACGCAATTCTCTTCAATGAGGTCCAGCAGACCGACCTTGCGAGAAGCGCGGCCAAGGGCGTGGCCGGTGAAAACAATGTGCTCGAGACGCCACCGGTAATGGGGGGGGAAGATTTCTCCTTCCTGGCGCAGGCGCGGCCGGGTGCTTTCGTCTGGTGCGGGAACGGTGACAGCGCCGGCCTGCATCACCCTGCCTACAATTTCAACGACGAGGCGATTCCTTATGGAACATCGTACTGGATCAAGCTCGTAGAGAACACGTTGGGATCCCGTCCGACGTCTTGATGATCGGTCTGACAAGGGCCGCAGAACGAATGAATAACTGCCGTCTTATGCCAGGCTTGAATGTAGCGGACCTCGTAAAATGAAAACTCGTTCATCCGTGCCAACATCTCTTGAGGGTCTGTCGGCGTGCGAATGCCTGGAACTCTACCGAAGGCGGCAGCTCTCGCCTGTTGAAGTCGTCGATGACTGTCTCAGCCGCATCGACGCCAACAACCCGGCGCTGAACGCATTTTGCCTCGTCGACCACGAAGGGGCCAGGTCTGCTGCCCGGGCCTCGGAGGGTCGATGGATGAAGGGGGAACCAGCCGGAGTACTAGATGGCATTCCGGCCACCATCAAAGACCTCACCTTGACACGAGGCTGGCCGACAAGACGTGGCTCATTGTCCGGCAGCACCGAGGGACCCTGGACTGAAGACGCCCCTGTTCCAGCCCGTATCCGTGAGACCGGTGGCGTTATCCTGGGCAAGACAACCACTCCAGAATTTGGCTGGAAAGGGGTAACAGACAGCCCGGTCTACGGG
>NZ_RZPI01000039.1:0-16862 GCF_003998715.1 Mesorhizobium sp. M7A.F.Ca.CA.002.15.2.1 | reverse complement strand
GCGTTCGGCCGGTCCTGGCGCTTCGACAGCGGCGTGTAGCGCGGACCCTTGCGCTTGGATTCGGGCACCCGCACCTTGGGGTCCGAAAGCTTCAGGCGCTGGTTCGGGTCCTTCTCGGCACGGGCGATCTCGTCGCGGGTCAGCTGTCCGGTCATGATCGGGTCCATGCCCTTGATGCCTTGCGCCGCTTCGCCATCGGCGATTGCCTTGACCTCGAGCGGATGCAGTCCGCAGAACTGCGCGATCTGCTCGAAGGAAAGTGCGGTATTGTCGACCAGCCAGACGGCGGTCGCCTTGGGCATCAGCAGCGTATTGGCCATTTTTACAAATCCTTCTCGTTCGCCCGCGTTCCCGCGCGGGCGGTGGTTTAGAGCCACCAAAATGGGAAATTCGCGGTCTGTATAACCGCTCTCGGGTCCTTTCGCAACGTTTTTGGAGCAAAGACCGGAAGCCGTGGGTACTTACCGAAAACGTTCCGCGCTCTTGAACAGAACGACAAGCTGGCTTCGCTGGCGAGTTCCGGTCTTGGCAAAGATCGGTTGAGATAGGGGCACCCCTGTCATGCCGGAGCCGCTGCTTCCATCAGGGTTCGCCCTTGTGAAAGCGCCGAGCCAAGATGCCATGCAGGAAACCGAGGTCAACCCTGCTCGATGGCCGGTATCGGTTGGGACGGTCGTTGATCTCCCGCCCAAAACGACAAAACCCGCCGGACTGGGTCCAGCGGGCTCGGAACCGCGACAAAGTTCGTCTGGTGCGGCTCTGGCTTCCACGGCTTGGGCCCGCCGGAGCGGACCAGGACGTGGCTTTAGATAGCCCTGCGGGCGATCTTTTCGATGTCGGCGCGGTTGATGCCGAGATCGCTGAGCTGACGTGCGTTGAGACGGTTCAGTTCGCGGACGGTCTCGGTGTACATACGCCAGTTACGGAAAGCGCGGATCGGGTTCATGGTAGTCCCTCCAGAATGATGTTCGTTTCGATGGTGCTCAAATAGGCGTCATCGATGAGGACTTGAATGGCTGATTTTGCATAGCAATGATGCAAATGCTGCATTGCAGCATTAAGCTTCTGTTCATCTTGTGGGCAGCGAGGCGCTGACCTCGCGCGCTGTCAGCCTACGTCGAGCACGATCTTGCCGATATGCTCACCCTCTTCCATGCGCTCATGCGCCCGCCAGGCTTCGCTGAGCGGGAAGATCATGTCCATCACAGGGGCAACCTTGCGCGTGCCGAGCAGCGGCCACACCTGCGCTTCCAGCGCCGCCGCGATCGCCGCCTTGAACTCGACGGTTCGCGGCCTCAGCGTCGAACCTGTGTGGGTAAGCCGCTTGACCATGATCTTCGAAAAGTCCGCGCTTGCGACAGCGCCGGCCTGAACGGCGATCTGGACGATGCGGCCTTCGACCGCCGCGGCCTCATAATTGCGCGCCACATAGTCGCCGCCGACCATGTCGAGGATGACATTGGCGCCTTTGCCACCCGTTGCCTCCTTCACCGCGGCGACGAAATCCGCCTCGCGATAATTGATCGCCCGGTCGGCGCCGAGCTTCAGGCAGGCGTCGCATTTCTCCTTGCTGCCGGCAGTGGTGATGACATAGGCGCCGAAGGCGGAGGCAAGCTGGATTGCTGTCGTGCCGATGCCGGACGAGCCGCCATGGACGAGCAGCGTCTCGCCTTTCTTGAGGCCGCCACGCTCGAACACATTGTGCCAGACGGTGAAGTAATTCTCCGGCACCGCCGCGGCTTCGGTGTGGGTGAAGCCGGCGGGCAACGGCAGCACGCTCCCTGCATGGACCTTGACATATTCGGCATAGCCGCCGCCGGGCGTCAGCGCACAGACGCGGTCGCCAATGCGCCAGCGTGATATGTCGTCGCCAAGGGCGGCGACTTCACCCGATGCCTCGAGGCCCGGCAGGTCGGATGCGCCGGGCGGTGGCGGATAGGCGCCTTTGCGCTGCTGGACGTCGGGCCGGTTGACGCCGGCGGCATGCACCTTGATCAGGATCTCGCCGGGGCCGGGCTGCGGCACGTCGCGTGTTTCCGGCTTCAGCACCCGAGGGCCACCCGGCTCCGAGATCGCGATGGCCGTCATCCTTGCCGGAATTTTCTGTCCGCTCGCCATGAGATTTCCCGTCTTTCCTCGCCGTTGTCCGATCGGCTGTTTGCATCGACGCCCCTGCCCTATGTATGCTGATTGCCAAATCAGGCAAATGGCCAATCTGGTCTTGGCGGAGGAGGAGCGACGATGGCGATCTTCGACGACGAACCCAAGAAGAAGGCGCGCCCGCACGAGATCGGGCAGGACCTGTCATTGCTTTCCGTCAGCGACTTGACTGAGCGGATCGGCATCCTGCGCGACGAAATCGCCCGCCTGGAAGCCGAACTCAAGGCCAAGGACACCACCAAATCCGCGGCCGAAGCACTGTTCCGCCGCAGATAGGCGCTCGGGCGTAAAGCCCGCCGCCGAAAAGCCCGAATGCGACTGTCTTCAGACCCAGCGTCCCCGCCAAACCTGAGCCGGATCAACCAATGTTCGCAACCTACCGACCGATCCTCTCGCTGCTTCGCGGCACCGCTTTCCTGCTCGCGGCATCTGGTTTGCATGGGCTGCTTCTGCCCCTGCGCGGTCAGTTGGAAGGCTTCTCGACCGCATCGCTCGGCCTGATGGGCACGGCCTGGGCCGGCGGCTTCGTCACCGGCTGCTTCTTCGCACCGCGCATCGTGCGCCGCGCCGGCCACGTGCGCGCCTTTGGCGCCTTTGCCGCATCCGGCGCCATCGTGGCGCTGCTCACCGGGCTGATCATCGACGAGTATGTCTGGATCCTGCTGCGCGCCTTCACCGGCTTCACCATGGCCGGCGCCTTCATGGTCATCGAAAGCTGGTTGAACGAGAAGGCCACCAACGAGAACCGTGGCACCGTCTTCGGCCTCTACATGATGGTGACTTATGCCTCGATCATGGGTGGGCAGATGATCGTCGCCGGCGGCGACGTGAAGTCCGCGTCGCTGTTCATGATCACCGGCATCCTGTTTTGCCTGTCGCTCATTCCGACGGCGGTCTCGACCGCCTCCCACCCCAAGCCGCTGCAGGATGTCTCACTTGATGTCAGGGGCCTTTATGCCAATTCGCCGGTGTCGGCGGTCGCTTGCGTGCTGATCGGCATCGCCAACGGCGCCTGGGGCACGCTTGGCGCAGTCTATGGTGCGCGCATCGGCATTTCCACGGCCGAGATCGCCCTGATGATGAGCCTTGTGGTCGTTGCCGGTGCCGCCATGCAGCTTCCGGCCGGGCGCCTGTCCGACAAGACCGACCGGCGCTTCGTGCTGGCGGGGGCGGCTTTCGGCGGGGCCTTCTTCGCGCTCATGATCTTCCTGTTCGAGCCACGCTCCGGCGTCTTCGTCATCGTCTTCACCGCCGCCTATGGCGCCTTCGCCTATACGCTCTATTCCATCGCCGTGGCGCATGCCAACGACCACGCGCGCTCGGAGGATTTCGTCAAGGTATCTGGCGGGCTGTTGCTGCTCTATGGCTTCGGCACGATGATCGGACCTTTGCTTGCGGCTGCCCTGATGGGCTGGATGCGCCCGGAAGGTCTGTTCCTGGCGACCGCCTTCGCGCATCTCTGCCTGGCGGGCTACACGCTGCTGCGCATCAGCCGCCGCGCGCCGGTGCCGATCGGGGATCGTGACGCCTTCAAGACGCAGCCGGCCGACCGCTCGGTCACCCCGGAAGCATTGCGGCTTGATCCCAGAAGAAAAGCAGAAGCAGACGGTTGAGATTCGAAAGGCTTTGCCTCACTAATACAGGCATGATGTTTTCCGACGCCTTCATGGCGATTGCCGATCCCAACCGGCGCCATCTTCTGGAAGAACTTCGCCGCGGCCCGAAAACCGTCACCGAACTGGCCGCCGGCTTGCCGGTCTCGCGCCCAGCCGTGTCGCAACATCTGAAAGTGCTGCTCGATGCCGGCCTGGTCCACGCCAAGCCGGAAGGAACAAGGCGCGTCTACACGGTGAGCGGCACTGGCTTCCTCAAACTCAACATCTGGCTCGATCAGTTCTGGGAAACCTGACCCGATCAACCGTTGTTGTAGGGGAAGAACTTGAAGTAGGGCTGCGCCTCCCCGATCACCCGAGCGAAGGCGGGGCGCTGCAGCAGGCGGTCGTGATAGCGCTTCACAGCCGGGTACCTGTCGCCCAACGGCTCGACCTTGTTGGCATAGAACAGCGCGGGGGAGGCTGCGCAATCGGCCATGGTGAAGCTGTCGCCCATCGCCCAGATCTTCGACTGCATGTCCTGTTCGATGATGGCGTAGGAATTGCGCAACCGGTCGCGAGCCTGCTCGACGCCGAACGGGTCGGTCTTGTCGCCGGGGCGCAACCGGTCGCCGACAATCTTCTGCATCGGCTCCTGCACATAGAAATCATAGAAACGGTCAGCTTGGCGGACGGCCAACGCCATGTCGATCTCGGCGGGAACGAGGTCGACCGGCCCCGGATAGTGCGCGGCCAGATATTCGACGAGGATGCTCGATTCCAGCACCGTACGGCCACGCGCATCGTCGCGCAGCGCCGGCATCTTGCCGGCCGGCGAGATCTTCAGGAAGGCCGCGCGCGATTCAGCATCGCCAAGGTCGACGATGACAGGCGTGAACGGCGTGGCGTTCTCGTACAGCGCGATCAACGGCTTCCAGCAGAAGGAGGCCAGCGGATGGAAATGAAGTGTCAGGGACATTTTTTGCTCGTCTGTTTCGTGGATTGTCGGTGGCCGCTACCCTGCGGCACGCCTGTTGCGGTTAGCCTTGTCCGTCAAACCAGCCTATGCTGCTTCAACCGGCTTGGACATGCGCGATGATCGCTGCGGACATCTCGGCCCAGTCGTCCGGATGCAGCTCGTGGCCGCCACCTTCGATGCGAATGAGTCTTGCGCCGGTGACCGTCTCGGCCAGCGCCTCGCCGTGTTCGACCGGAAAGATCGGATCCGCCGTGCCGTGAATGACCAGCAGCGGCGCCGCGATCTCGTGCAGGCGGCCCTTCCAGGCGGCGCCGCCCTTGAGCATGAAATGGTTGGTCGCGCTCAGGAAGCCGCCGGAGCGGTCGTAATCCTGCTCGACAAAGGCCCGTATCCCCGCCGCATCGAATGGATGCGTGGTGCTGGCGATCGCCCGTGCATCCCTGACGATGAAATCGACCACTTGACCACGGTCCGACCAATCGACTTTGGCGCCCTCGGCCGAGTGTTCCATGTAGGCTTCGGTCGTCCCGGGAAGGCCGGATGTGTCGATTCCCACCGGCGAACTGCTGATCACAGTCAGAGATACGACACGCGAGGGATGTTTCAACGCCACAAGCTGCGCGATCATGCCGCCCATCGACATCCCGACGACATGCGCCTTGCCGATGCCGTGGTCGTCCAGAACATGCATTGCATCGTCGGCCATATCATCGAACGTGTAGGGCGGCTCTCCCGGCTTGTATTTCGTCGAACGGCCGGTATCGCGATTGTCGTAGCGGATCACGAACAGGCCGGCACCGGCCAGTTTCCGGCAGAACGCCTCCGGCCACCACAGCATCGAGGCCATCGCTCCCATGATCAGCAACAGCGGCGGGTTCGCCGGATCGCCAAAGACTTCGGATATAATCTCAGGGCGTTCGGTGGTCCTCATCACGCAGTCTCCTCTCTGCAAAACTGATTGCATTTTGCAATCGGTTGCACGATAATAAAACTGCTACGATAATGCAACCGGTTTTGGAGAAAAATCTCATGAGCATGGATCGCCGGTCCGGGTGCCCGATCAATCTGTCGCTGGAAGTCTTCGGCGACCGCTGGAGCCTGATCATCCTTCGCGACATGATCTTCGGCGGCAGGCGCCATTTTCGCGAGCTGCTCAACGGATCGATGGAAGGCATCGCCTCCAACATCCTCGCCGACCGGCTGAAGCGCCTGATGGAGCTGGGCATGCTGACCAAGGCCGACGATCCCTCGCACAAGCAGAAGGCGATTTACAGCCTGACCGAGATGGCGATCACGCTGGTTCCGATCCTGGCCCATCTCGGCGCCTGGGGCCGCGTCTGGCTGCCGGTCAGCGACGAATTGTCGATCCGCGCCGAACTGCTGGAAAAGGGCGGACAGCCTATGTGGGACAAATTCATGGACGAGTTGCGGCACGAACATCTCGGCATGCCGCTCGATACAATGTCTGGCCCTTCTGTCCGCGCGACCTTGCAGGCCGCCTACGAGGCCGTGGTTGCCAGCAAGGCCCTCGCCGCCAGCCCGGCCGCGTAACCAACTTATTTTCCCGTTTTGGGGCCGGCTCTGCTAGAAGAAGCGGAAAATCACAATTCACGGGATTGGATAAGGTCTTGGTTGAGAACTCTCGGGATGCTGCCCGCGCACGCGCCGACCTGCGCTTCAAGAAGCAGGAAGAGGCGGCAACCGTCCGCCAGAAGGCGATGGCCGAATACGCCGCCGAGAGCGACGCCCGCCAGGCCAAGACCAACAAGCTGCGGGCACTGCGTCTCGCCAAGGAAGCGGAAGACCTCGCCAACGCGCCGGCGGAACCCGCCAAGAAACCGGCCCGCGCCAAGAAGAAGTAGCCCAGCCACGTCTGGAGCCATACAAGCGGCAACGCTTATCCGGAAGAGCCGGCGAAGGCTGTTTTCCATCCCGCCTTTTCACGCGAAGCAACTTCAACCGGAACCGGGATGTTATCTCACCCGCCGACGGTCGATGATCGACGCGTTTCAAACAGGAGACCGCCATGACCGCACTGCCGCTCGAAAAAGCCAGGCAAATCATCGAAACCGCCTTTGCCAAGGGCTCCGATCTCAAGCTCAAGCCGCTCGGCGTCTCGGTGCTCGACGCCGGCGGGCATCTGGTCGCCTTCCAGCGCCAGGACGGCGCCTCGTTCCTGCGTCGGCAAATGTCGGCCGGCAAGGCCTATGGTGCGCTCGCCATCGGCATGGGCTCGCGCAAAGTCGAGGCCTTCGCCAAGGAGCGCCCGCATCTCGTCGCCGGCATCTCGGACGTCTCGGGCGGGCGCGTGCTGCCGGTCGTCGGCGGCGTGCTGATCCGCGACAAGGCCGGTGCCATCATCGGCGCCGTCGGCATTTCAGGCGACACGTCGGACAATGACGAAGCCGCGGCAATCGCCGGCATCGAGGCCGCCGGTTTCACCGCCGATCCGGGGTGAGGTCGGGAACTTCGTCATCCACGGGCGGAGCAGGAGCGAGGCTCCGTCGCGCAGACCCGAGGATCCATTCCGTAACATCCGCCGTAGAGTGCAGCGGAGCAGAATTCTGGACCGCTGAAACGCTCACGTGTCGCGGCTTGGACCCTGGGGTCTGCGCCCGTCGCTACGCTCCTTGCTACGCCCTGGGATGACGACGTTAGGGGCGTTTGCGCCAACTGTCAGCGCAAGTGCCCGTCAAACTTCCGCCTTCCGCGCCGGGGGACCTAATTCAAATTGATGTCCCGGCTGGCCGACCGCATCGACACCGCGAATCCGGCCAGCACGTCGAACAGCGCGATGACCATCAGCGTGAAGAAGACGGAATGGGCCGCACCCTTCACCAGCAGGAATTCGACCAGGAAGGCCACGAAGACCAGCGTCGACAGAAGATGGTCCATGATCGAGGCGTTGGTGGTGCGCACCGACTTCGCCATTTCGAGGAACAGGAAGATCAGCCCAATCAGCACCATCAGATCGCCAAGCGTCATCGAGAACACGCCACCCGACATCATGCTGAATGAGAAGACCTCGCTTGCCCACGGATCGTCACCGCTGCCGAATATTCCCAGCAGTCCGAGATTGTAGAGCACGAAAGGCACGATCAGCAGCGGAATGGCACCGAACATCTGGCGTCTCCATGTGGGGGCAATCCTTTGTAGAATGCGCCACAGGCACGCCGTCAAGATGTTTCGATGGCAGCGTTGAACACGGTCGAAGACCGCACGCAACAACAATGTCAGCCGGTTGCCTGCAACGATTGCCGCCCACGCGTCGAGATGCGCGCTACCCCGCCCCCCAAACGCAAAAGGACCGGCCACTGGCCGGTCCTTTTGGAATTCAAACCTTTGGAAGGCTGGTCTCAGCTTTCCTTGGGCGTCAACACCTGGCGACCGCGATACATGCCGGTCTTCAGGTCGATATGGTGCGGACGGCGCATTTCGCCGGAATTCTTGTCCTCGACATAGGTCGGGGCCTTGAGGGCGTCGGCCGAGCGGCGCATGCCGCGCTTGGACGGAGAGGTTTTACGTTTCGGAACGGCCATGGATATGCTCCACTACATGGTCAAAAGCCCCGCCCGCCCTCGTGAAAGGGCCATGTCGGGGCCTAAATCTGAGAAAGTCGGGTGCCTATACACGCCCTGTGCCGTTTTGGCCAGCACTGGCGCGAATTTTTTTGGATCGGCTAGCGGAGACAACCGACATAGGCCCCCGAGCGGCCGGCTCGCCGCTCGATCAGATTGGCAAGCCGCCTCAGGCCAGGCCCGGGCTTGGCCGGATTGCGGGCGATCGGATTTGGCAAAGAGACCGCAAGCAGGGCGGCCTGCCGTCGCGACAGCTGTTTTGCCGAGACGCCGAAATGGTGCTGTGCCGCGGCCTCGATGCCGTAGATGCCCGGCCCCCACTCGGCGATGTTGAGATAGATTTCCATGATGCGCCGTTTCGACATCACCGCATCGAAATAGACGGCCAGCGGCAATTCGACCACCTTGCGCACCGAGCCCAGCGGCCGCGACCAGAGATACAGGTTCTTGACCGTCTGCATGGTGATGGTCGAGGCGCCGCGCGTCGCTTCGCCGGCCAGCGCATCGTCGACGACGCCTCTCAGCTCGCCGAGATCGACGCCACGATGAAAGCAGAACTGCCCGTCCTCCGACATGATGACGGAATTGGCCAGCACCGGCGACACGTCATCGATCGACACCCAGCGGCGGTCGTAACCGGAGAAGGTCGCCAGGTCCTTCAGCATCAGCGTCGAGACAGGATGCACGAAGAACGGCAGGTACAGAAATGTCAGCACGACCGGAATCAAGGCCAGCACCGCGGCCACGACGATGCCGCGCCGGACCCAGCGCTTGAGACCACGGCGGTTTACGCCCCGCGATCTCGTCGCCATGTCCAGCTTTTCGGTTTCATGATCGACGATCGGTTCCGCCAAGCCGCCCAACCCGTGCCAGAGAGCTCGTTTTGAAACGCGCTCCTGTGAGTCATGTGACGGTGTTTTCGAGAACCGGAGCGGAGCGTACATTAGAGTACGCAAGCACCGGAAGCGCAGAAAACGCCCTCAGATGACCGCAGGAGTAGAGTTTCCGAACGGGCTCATACTGCTCCGGCATAATGGCGCTTGCCTTCTTGCGCAACGTCTGAGTGTCGGCTACCGGTCCCGGCCATGACGAATGACGACCAAATGGCGTTCGAAATGGCGCTGATCAGGCGGGCAGCCGCCGTCGAGGTGCTGCTGCGGCGACTGCTCGACGACCGCGCGCTTTCGGGCGAGATCGCCCGGCCGGACCGGCTGATGGCGGCGATGCGCCATGGCGTGCTGAACGGCGGCAAGCGCCTGCGGCCCTTCCTGGTCATGGAAAGTGCCGCCCTTTTTTCCACCGACGGCGAGGCGGCACTGCGTGTCGCCGCCGCACTTGAATGCGTGCATTGCTATTCGCTGATCCACGACGATCTGCCCGCCATGGACGACGACGACCTGCGTCGCGGCCAGCCGACCGTGCACAAGGCCTTCGACGAGGCGACCGCGATCCTGGCCGGCGACGCCCTGCTGACGCTGGCCTTCGACATCATTGCCGGCGAGTCGACCGCGCTGCCGGCGGAGCGGCGGGCAGCCCTGGTGCTGGCGCTTGCCCGCGCCGCCGGAGCAGGCGGCATGGTCGGCGGCCAGAAGCTCGATCTCGAAGCCGAACAGACGCCGCCGGACGAGGCCGGCATCATCCGGCTGCAGGCGATGAAGACCGGCGCGCTGATCCGCTTCGCCTGCGAGGCAGGCGCCCTCATCGCCGGCGCCCCGGCCGATGACCGCGAGCGGCTGGCCGAATTCGGCTCGGCGATCGGTCTTGCCTTCCAGCTTGCCGACGACCTGCTCGATTTGACCGCCGACGCCAGCCAGATGGGCAAGGCGACCGGCAAGGACGCCGCCGCCGGCAAGGCGACGCTGGTGGCCTTGCATGGTGCAAATTGGGCACGCGGCCAGCTGCACGGCCTCGTCCAACAGGCGCATGCGCTGCTTGAGCCCTATGGCGACGATGCCCAGTTGCTGAAAGAAGCGGCGACATTCGTGGCGGCGCGTAACAGCTAAGGTTGGTGCCAGCCGGAACATCGAGCTGATTGCACGCACGTCCCCGCCGGCCGGTTCTGAAATAGAACTTGAGCGGAAGCCTGCCGAGGCAGAGGATTGACATCCGCACGGCAAGCACGCGGTGCGGATAAGAGTTGGAGGATGCCATGTCGACCACCGACAAGCTGTTCAGCGGTTCCATTCCCGAGATCTACGACCGGGCGATGGTGCCGCTGATCTTCGAGCCATATGCGCGGGATCTGGCGGAGCGGGTGTCGAAGCTCGGGCCGCAATCGGTGCTCGAAGTGGCGGCGGGCACCGGTGTGGTGACACGTGCGCTCGCAGCAAAGCTGCCGGCGCAAGCGCGCATCGTGGTCACCGACCTCAACCAGCCCATGCTCGACCACGCACGCACGCGGATGGTGGACGATCCTCGCATCACCTGGCAGCAGGCCGATGCTCAGGCGCTGCCCTTCGAGGACGCACAGTTCGACGCCGTGGCCTGCCAGTTTGGCGCGATGTTCTTCCCCGATCGGGTGGGCGCCTACGGGCAAGTTCGGCGCGTGATGCGGCTGGGCGGACACTTCCTGTTCAACGTCTGGGGTGCCATCGAAGAGAACGAGTTTGCCGATGAGGTGACGCGGGCGCTCGGCCATTTTTTCCCGGCCGATCCGCCTCGCTTCATGGCAAGGACACCGCATGGCTATCACGATGCGGACGTCATCCGCGCCGACCTGCATGCCGCCGGCTTCCGTAACATTACCATAGAGCCGCTGGATGCCGTCAGCGCCGCTTCCTCGCCATATGAGGCGGCCACGGCCTATTGCCAGGGCACGCCCCTGCGGGTCGAGATCGAGGCGCGCGGTGGCTCGCTGGAGGAGGTGACGCGATACGTGGCGAATGCCCTTGGGAAACGGTTCGGGGAAGGCCCGGTGAGTGGCCGCATCCGCGCCCTCGTCGTGGACGCGGCCTAGGCGCGCTGTCCATCCGGCGGCTCGCACGGCTCGCCTGCCCGAACGAACGAAATTTTAATGTAAATGAAGCGTAATCCCGGCCATTAAAATGGTGCGTATGTGTTGGGGTTGCGCATGCCTGAATATTCGTCCTTCATCCGGTCGGTCCGGATCCGCTATATTTCAGGGTTGCTGATCTTCGCGCTGGCTTCCGCCGGCATCGTGATTGCGCTTGATCGCGTCAATTCCTTTCGCCGCGACATCGATGCGCTGAGCAGCAATCTCGTCATCTTCACCCGAGACCTGCGCAACGCGACCAGCTTTGCCGAGACGACCGGCACCGCCTGGCGGGCGGAGACACGCGATGCCCTGACCACATCGGCGCGCGGCCATTCGGAGCGCCTGACCGGCGAGATCGAGACGCTGACCGCCCAGCTTGCGGCGATCAAGCCGCGGCTGTCGATCAAAACCGTCGACGAACTCCAATCCGCTTCAGTTAACGGCGATCTGTTCTGGTCGCCGCGCGACATGGTGCGCAATTTCAACCTGATGTCGGTGGCGCAGAAGGTCGACGAGTGGAGCTATCGCGAAATCCGCAACCAGAATGACCTGTTCGCCCAACCCATGCTGGTTCGCGTCCGCACCGCCATGGATGATGAGCGCCATCTGGCCGATGCCTCCAGCGACAGGCTGTTGTTGTGGGCCAGCGGCATCCTGTTCGCGGCCCTTGCCATCGTCGCCTTCTGGATCTTCCGCCCGATGGAAGTGGCGATCCGCCGCGCCTTTGCCGAATCCGCCGAATCCCTGTTCAAGGCCGAGGCCGCCGACCGCGCCAAATCGGAATTCCTGGCCAATATGAGCCACGAGATCCGCACGCCGATGAACGGTGTGCTCGGTATGGCCGAACTGCTGGCCAAGACCGATCTGACCCCACGCCAAAAGACCTTCACCGACGTTATCGTGAAGTCCGGCAACGCGCTGCTCACCATCATCAACGACATCCTCGACTTCTCCAAGATCAATGCTGGCCAGCTCACCCTCGACCCTGCTCCCTTCCGCCTTTCCGAGGCGGTCGAGGACGTGGCGACGCTGGTCTCGGCGCGCGTCGCCGAAAAGAACCTCGAACTGATCGTGCGCGTCGATCCGCGCCTGCCGGCCCATGTCGTCGGCGACGCCGGCCGGTTCCGGCAGATCATCACCAACCTGCTCGGCAACGCAGTGAAGTTCACCGAGAAGGGTCACGTGCTGATCGACGTCGGCGGCGAGATCGTCAACGACGTGGTCCAGCTCAAGATCCGCGTCGAGGACACCGGCATCGGCATACCGGCCGAGAAACTGCAGAACGTGTTCGAAAAATTCGCGCAGGTCGACGGCTCGTCCACCCGCCGTCACGAGGGCACGGGGCTGGGCTTGGCCATCGCAGCACGCCTCGTCGACCTGATGGCAGGCAAGATCGGCGTCGAGAGCGAGATCGGCCGCGGCTCGGTGTTCTGGTTCGCGGTGCCGCTGCCCGCGCATCAGGCCGCGGCGCGCGACGAGATCGTGCCGGTCGACGTCACCGGCGCGCGCGTGCTGGTCATCGATGACAATCCGGTCAACCGCGAAATCCTGCTCGAGCAGCTCAGAAGCTGGAGCTTCGACTGTGCCGCCGCCGAAAGCGGCGCCGTCGGCCTGGCCTTCCTCGATCGCGCCTTTCAGTTGGGCGCCGCCGTCGACTGCATCATCCTCGACTACCAGATGCCCGGCATGAACGGCGCCGACGTCGCCAGGGCAATTGCTTCCGACAGCCGGCTGTCCTCCATCCCGGTGGTGTTGCTGACCTCGGTCGACCAGGTCGATTTCGGCAAGATGATCATCGACTTCGGCATTGCCGCGCATTTGACGAAGCCGGCGCGCTCTGCGGTCCTGCTCGGCACCGTTATTTCGGTCGTGCAGAAGGCCCGTTCGCAGGTCGGCAAGGCGCAGTTTGTCCGCGAACCGATCGTCCAGGCTCCCCCGGCAGCGCCGCCTGCCTTTACCGTCATCCGCGGCCCGGCGCTGCCAGTCGCGGCAGCACCGGAATCGACAACCACGCCGAACGGACCGATCGACATCCTGATTGCCGAGGACAACGACGTGAACCAGCTGGTCTTCGGCCAGATCCTCAATGGCTTGGGCTTGAGCTACCGCATCGCCGGCAACGGCCGCACGGCGGTCGAGATGTACCGGGCGCTGCGCCCCAAGCTGATCCTGATGGACGTCTCGATGCCGGAGATGAATGGCTACGAAGCGACCCGCGCGATCCGGGCCATGGAGACCTCGACGGGCACCCACATTCCGATCATCGGCGTCACCGCGCATGCGCTGAAGGGCGATCGCGACAAGTGCATCGAATCGGGCATGGACGACTATCTGCCGAAGCCCGTTTCGCCCGACCGACTGGGCACCAAGATCGGCACCTGGCTCAGCGAGACCGTGGTGGCCAAGACGGCCTAGCCTGCCTCCATCGATGCATCAGGCGGCTGCGTCGAGGCGATAGCGGCGCATCCAGTCGAGGCTGGTGTCGTCGGAGAGCTTTGCGACGCCGGGCCTTACATCTTCGGCGTCTGGTGCTTGGACATCCAAGACTTCACAGATGCCTAGCAACGTCGCCGCCGGATTGCTCGAAAGGCGCTCGTAGCCAACCCGAAGCGGGGTTATGCCTTGCTCAGCGAACCAAATGTTCCATGCCGCATCATAGGTCTCGAGTACCTCGACCTCACGCCTGATCCGCTCGAAATCATATTGGGGCTCTTTCGGCGGTGCGACCCTTTCGATCTCGGTGCCGTCGGGAGCGATATGCCAAAGACCGGTCTGCTCTGCCTTGATCAGGGAGACAGCCTGCGCAAGCTTGTCCTCCCGCGAGAGGTGTATGTAGAGAACATTGCCGAATGCTCTTTCGAACCGTGCTCTGTCGGATGACAGTTTTGGGAAAATCCGGCCGAGGATCGCCGAAAGCTCATCCAGATTTTCGCGCATCAAGCGGAGACCGAAGAGGCCGGTCCCACCCTTGCCAGCGGCGATCGTAGCATTGAGGTAAGCGGCATCGAATTCGCGCTCGCTCATCGCGGCGCGATCGAGCAGCTTCCACTCTTCGGCCCACTCCACCACGTCCTGGCGCCGATAAAACGAATGTGGATCGCCGGCGGTCTTGGTGGACGCCAGGAGCTTGCACAGCAGCGTGCTTCCGGTCCTCGGTGTGCCGCAGATAATGTATCCATCGAACATGTTGTGCCCACGCGGCTTGTCAAAGGCAGGGGCTGTCGCTCCTGGTAAGATGACCGCCGCCATAGCTGAAATCCTTGGTGGATGCGACGTCACGGCTGTCGCTTTCTAAATGCCTCTCTCAGACAAAATACCCTGCCGGCAGGGGTCAAATCACCGGTTGCGCACCACCACGCATGCCCCACCGATGCTTTGCAATTTCTGGCAGATGACGTTTGCATCGGCGCGGTGGTCGACACCGATCCTGACCGCATAGATACCCCGCCGGCCGATCGGCGTGCGCACCCGGCTGACCACTGGATCGTGCCCGTTGAGCAGGGCCGGGAACCGGCTCCTTATCCTGAGCCACTGGTTGATCGCGGCACTGCGGCGGAAATTGCCGGCCACCTGGATGCCCCACGGCTTTACGTTGATCGAGGCCATCGCCACGGTCCGCGACATGATCACCGGCAGTTTTCGGCAAGCGACGGCAAAATCCGCCTTAGCGTCGAGCGGTTCGACCCTTCCGGCATAGGCTCGGTCGGTGAACTTGTCGGCTGGTTCGCCCATGATGTCGAAGACATAGCTTTCGGTTTCCATCGGCAGGAAACCGCCGGAACTGAGCCAGCGCGACACCCGGCTCTCGCCGGCATTGTAGGCGGCGGCCGCCAGGCCGAGATTGCCGTAGCCGGTTTTCATTTCGGCGAGATATTTCGCCGAAGCCGGGATCGCCTGATTGATGTCGAAGGAATTGGCAAGCCCGCGCATCTTGGCGGTTCCCGGCATGAACTGGGCAATGCCTTCGGCGCCGACGGGACTGACGGCGTTGGGATCGAAACGGCTCTCCTTCCAGATCAGCCGGGCGAAGAAATCCCTGGGCAAACCATTCTGGTCGGCATGCGCCTGGATCAGGTTGCAGACCTTGTCGATAAGCCGTTGCTTGGCGGATTGCGGCGGATCGGCCTGAGCCAGTGTCGACCAGACTAGCCCACACAGCAGGACCAGCGTCGCCCACAGGAAACGCTGCATTTGACCTACTCTGCCGCGGCCTTGCCGCCGCGACCGAACCGCTGTTCGATATAGTCGGCGACCATTTTCTCGAAATCCGCCGCGATCGACGGTCCGCGCAGCGTCGCCGCCTTCTTGCCGTCGACGAAGACAGGCGCCGTCGGCGTCTCGCCGGTGCCGGGCAGCGAAATGCCGATATCGGCATGCTTGGACTCGCCCGGGCCGTTGACGATGCAACCCATCACCGCGACCTTGAGGTTCTCGACGCCGGGATATTTGTCGCGCCACACCGGCATGTTCTTCCTGAGATCTGCCTGGATGTTCTGAGCGAGCTCCTGGAACACGGTCGAGGTCGTGCGGCCGCAGCCGGGACACGCGGCGACGATCGGCACGAACTGCCTGAACCCCATCGTCTGCAGCAATTCCTGCGAAACCTGCACCTCGCGCGTGCGGTCGCCATTCGGCTCCGGCGTCAGCGAGATGCGGATGGTGTCGCCGATGCCTTGCTGCAGCAGGATGCCCATGGCGGCCGACGAAGCGACGATGCCTTTCGAGCCCATGCCGGCTTCAGTCAGGCCGAGATGCAGTGCATGGTTGGAGCGGGTGGCGAGCTCGGCATAGACGGCAATCAGGTCCTGCACGCCGCTGACCTTGGCCGACAGGATGATTTTCTCGCGGCCAAGGCCGATCTCTTCCGCCATCTCGGCCGAGAGAATGGCCGACTGCACGATCGCCTCGCGCATCACCTCTTGCGCCGTCAGCGGAAAACCCTTGTCCTGGTTGTCGTCCATCAGCCGGGTCAAAAGCTCCTGGTCGAGCGAGCCCCAGTTGACACCGATGCGCACCGGCTTGTCATGCCTGATCGCCATCTCGACGATGTCGGCGAACTGCCGGTCCTTCTTGTCCTTGAAGCCGACATTGCCGGGGTTGATCCGATATTTGGCCAGCGCCTCGGCGCAGGCCGGGTGATCGGCCAAGAGCTTGTGGCCGATATAGTGGAAATCGCCGACCAGCGGCACGTTGATGCCAAGCCGCTGAAGCCGCTCATGAATGCGCGGTACGGCGGCGGCACTCTCGTCGCGATCGACGGTGATGCGCACGATCTCGGAGCCGGCCCGGTGCAGTGCTGCGACCTGCGCGACGGTCTGGTCGATATCGGCCGTGTCGGTGTTGGTCATCGATTGGACGACAACGGGCGCGCCGCCGCCGACGACCACGCCGCCGACATCGACGCCGACCGAGGTGCGGCGGGGGAAAGGAGAGGAAAAATATCCGGTCATGCCGGCAGCCTTTTGTCTCTGGAGCATCTTGTGTCCTGCATGGGCGCACAACGACGCCCCGGGCCGATGCGCTGAGGTCCGGGCATGAGGTGGAGGAGCAAAGATGGC
>NZ_RZPI01000399.1:0-5141 GCF_003998715.1 Mesorhizobium sp. M7A.F.Ca.CA.002.15.2.1 | reverse complement strand
CTTTATCCGCTCGAACGCCGCGCGCTGGGTGGGAATGACGATGTTTCGGGTGCCGAGCGCCCGTTGGCTGTGGGAGCACGATACTGATGAACGTGGACATGACGACGACGATTCCGACCGGCGCCAATCAGGCCACCGCGTCCACCTCGAAGACAGCAGTCGACTACCAGTCCTTCCTGAAGCTTCTGATCGCCGAGATGAAGAACCAGGATCCGACCAAGCCGATGGATTCGACGCAGTATGTCGCCCAGCTCGCCACCTTCTCGCAGGTCGAGCAATCGGTGCAGACCAACACCAAGCTCAATCAGATCATGCAGTCCTCGGCGCTGTCGCAGGCCGACGCACTGATCGGGCGCTCGATAACCTCCGCCGACGGCCTGACGACGGGCACCGTGGCTTCGGTGCGCCTCGCCAGCAACGGTCTCATCGCCGTGCTGCAGAACGGCACCGAAGTCGCGGTCGGTCCGGGAGTTTCGGTCAAGGCGGCAAGCTGACGCTTTCGACAGAGAGCCAGTCCCATGAATGAGGCCGACGCTCTCGACATCGTCCAGTACGCGGTATGGACGGTGCTCGTCGCGTCCGCTCCGGTGGTGCTGGTCGCCATGGTGGTCGGCATCGGCATCGCCCTCATCCAGGCGCTGACCCAGGTGCAGGAAATCACCTTGACCTTCGTGCCGAAGATCGTCGCCATCATGCTGGTGGTGGCGCTGACCGGCCCCTTCATCGGCAGCCAGATATCGGCCTTCACCAACGTCATCTTCGAGCGCATCCAGAACGGGTTCTAACCTGTTTTGGGAAGGCGTGCCGCGGCATGCCGTTCGTAATTGTCCGAAGACAGACGCCGCCGATCCCCTTGGCGCCTCCGCACGCACGGCAGACAAGGCCTGGACCGCCTCTATCCCATTGTTGGACCATGAGCTTTTTTGCCCTTTGCGGCGCCATGCCCTACTTTCGGCAAACGGTCTGCGCAAACGGATTGTCTGACGGGCAGGCACGACATGGCAGGAATCCCAAATGATTGACGAAAAGCCGGACAGCGAGAGCGTCTCGGCGCTGGCGCCCTTCCGGCACGGCATTTTCCGCGCCGTGTGGGGCGCAAGTCTCGTCTCGAATTTCGGTGGCCTGATCCAGGGTGTCGGCGCCGCCTGGATGATGACCACGATCGCCACCTCGCCCTATCAGGTGGCCCTTGTCCAGGCTTCGACCACCTTGCCGATCATGCTGTTTGCGTTGGTCGCCGGCGCCATCGCCGACAGTTTCGACCGGCGCAAGGTGATGCTGGTCGCCCAGACCTTCATGCTGGTGGTGTCGGTGCTTCTGACCCTGTTCACCTATTCGGGCCTGATCACGCCATGGACGCTGCTTGCCTTCACCTTCCTGATCGACAGCGGCACCGCGCTCAACAGCCCATCATGGCAAGCCTCCGTCGGCGATATCGTTCCCCGCAACAAGGTGCCGGCGGCCGTCGCCCTCAATTCGATGGGCTTTAACCTGACGCGCAGCGTCGGTCCGGCGATCGGCGGCATCATCGTCGCCGCCGCCGGTGCGGCAGCCGCCTTCGCGGCGAACGCGGTGAGCTATATCGGCCTGATCGTCGTGCTGGCGCGCTGGAAGCCGAACGTGCCGGTATCGACCTTGCCGCGCGAGTCGCTGGGGGCCGCCATGGGCGCCGGCCTGCGCTATGTCGCCATGTCGCCCAATATCGGCAAGGTGCTGGTCAGGGGTGCTGCGTTCGGCTTCAGTGCAGGCGCTGTGCTTGCGTTGCTGCCTCTGGTGGCGCGCGACGTCGTCAAGGGCGATGCGCTTACCTATGGCATCATGCTCGGCGCCTTCGGCATCGGCGCGGTCGGCGGCGCCTTGATCAGCGTCAGGCTGCGGCAGTTGCTCTCCAGCGAGACGATGGTGCGCTGTGCGTTCGCCGGCTTCGCCGTCTGCGCCTTCAATGCCGCCGTCAGCCAGCATGCCTGGCAGACATCGCTCGGCCTGCTTGTCGGCGGTGCCTGCTGGGTGATCGCGCTTTCGCATTTCAACGTCACGGTGCAGATGGCGACGCCGCGCTGGGTGGTCGGCCGGGTGCTGTCGGTCTACCAGACCGCGACCTTCGGCGGCATCGCGCTCGGCAGCTGGATCTGGGGCGTCGTCGCCGACGCGCATGGCGCCGAAACCGCGCTGATCGCCGCCAGCATCGCCATGCTGGCCGGCGGCGCCATCGGTCTTTTGCTCCCGCTGCCGCAACAGCAGGCGCTCAACCTCGACCCGCTCAATCGCTTCAAGGAACCGCATTTGGCGCTTGACCTGAAGCCGCGCAGTGGTCCCATCGCCATCATGATCGAATATGTGATCCGCCACGAGGACGAACCGGAGTTCCTCGCCATCATGGCCGAACGCGGCCGCATCCGCCGCCGTGACGGCGCCCGCAACTGGACGCTGGCGCGCGATCTCGAGAATCCCACCGTATGGATCGAGCATTATCACACGCCGACCTGGATCGAGTATATCAGGCACAATGGACGCATCACCCATGCCGACGCCGTCATCGGCGAACGCGTGCGGGCCCTGCACAGCGGCGACGAACCGCCCCGCGTACGACGCATGATCGAGCGCCCGACCACCGCCGGCACGGCGCTTGTGATGGCCAAGGGGCCGATCGAGCATTAAGCCCGTAACCCCTCTTGCCCTCTACCCCTCGCCCGACAGGTCCCGGCGCGCCTTGTCGAGTTCCTCGGCATAGCGCCGCATCAAATGGCCTTCGGTCAACAGGCCCAGCACGATGTGGTCGGTGAAATCCTCGACCACGGCGAGTTCTTCGGCGCCCGCCCGCTGGAATGTTTCCGCGGCGGCCTGCACGTTCATGCTCGGCACCAGCACCGCGTCCTTGTATTTGGCGAGATCGCGCACCGGCACCTCGCCATCGGACGGATCGCTGTGCAGTTCGGCCACGATCAGCACGCCGACATAGTGGTCGCCCGCATCGACGGCGATGACGCGCTGGGCAGAGCCGAGCGGCACCTCCTTGCGGAAGGCTGCCAGCGTCGTCGAGGCATAGATGGTCTTGATGTCCTTGCGCATCATCGAGCCGACTGTGAGGCTGCGCATCCAGCCGACATCGTGGGCGCTGCGGATGGTCTCGCCGCGCAGATGGAAGCGCCATGTCGAGAACGAGTAGCCGAAGGTTTCGCGCACCAGGATGGCCGACATGATCGAGGCGGCCAGCACGACGCCGGTCAACGTCAGGTCGCGGGTCGATTCCAGCGCCAGGAAGGTCATCGTCAGCGGACCGCCGACGACACCGACGGCGAGCGACGTCATGCCGACGACGGCGGCGACGGCAGGGTCGATGCCGGTTGCCGGAGAAATAACAAGCATCACATCCGCGAACGCCTTGCCGAGCAGCGCGCCGAGGAACAGCGAGGCAAAGAACAGCCCGCCGCGAAAACCCGATCCCAGCGAGACCGCCGACGCCGCCAGCTTGAGCACGAAGACGCTGGCCACCACGGCCAGCCCGTAATTCATCGAGAATTCGCGATGCAGCGCGCCATGGCCGCTGGACAGCACCTGCGGCGTGATCAGCCCCAACAAGCCAACGATGACGCCGCCAATGACGGGGCGCAGCGACGCATCGATCGACAGCCTGGCGAAACCGCGCTCGATCAGCGTCACCAGATGCATGATGGCGATCGAGGCGGCACCGCCGAGCAGCCCGAGCAGCAGGAACGGCACATACTGGCTGGCGGTGAGCGCCGGCAGACCCGAAAGCTCGAGCGGGAAAGGCACCCCGCCGAACATTTCAGCGGTCAGCGAGGCTGAGATCGCGGCGGTCATGACAGGCGCGACATTGGCGACCGAGTAGATGCCGATGACCAATTCGAAGCCGTAGAAGGCGCCGGTCAGCGGTGCATCGAAGGCAGCGGCGATGGCGCCGGCCGCACCACAGCCGACCAGGATACGGACATCGTTGCGGCGCAGCCTGAAGATGCCCGCCAGCCGCGATGCCAGCCCGGAGCCAACCTGCGTGTAGCCGGCTTCCAGCCCGACCGAGGCGCCAAAACCGCTGGAGATCATCGTCTGGCCGGCGATGATGAAGGTGTCGGTCAGCGACATGCGCCCGCCATAGAGCGCATTGGCTTCGATCGGGTCGATCGGTGTGCGGAATTTCCGTATCCGGAGCCAGACCACCGTCAGCCCCAGCAGTATGCCGCCGATCGCCGGTATCAGCGCCTGCATCGGATTGGCGAGCGAGAACATGCCGGAAAGCCGGCCGCCAGGCTGAACGCCGAACAGCAGCCCGTGCAGGTCCTGCACGATCTGGCTCATCGCCGTGACCAATATGCCAGCCATGACGCCTACGACACCGGCGAGGATGACCACCACGATGCCGCGTGCCTCGAGCAGGGGCAACGACCTGATCAGCACCGCGCGCAGCCGGCGGGCGTAAACTTCGCTGTGGTTTCTGGAAAGCACCGGGGCGGCTCGCCGATATCGAAAGGCAGTGGAAAGCCAGCCTGATACGCCCGGCGGCACGGCATGGCAACCACAATGCCGACAGACACCACATTGGCGACAAGTGGACGCGATATCGATCGGGCCGATGGACCGTTCAGGTCGGCATGGGCTCGCCGGCTTCATAGAGTACGAGGTTGCGCTCGCCTATGCCGAGCGCCGGCCAGCTCGCACGCCAGTCCGCAATGTGCGGCGAGGCGAAGTGCGCGTCGAGCGCTGCCCTGTCGCTCCAGACTTCCGTGACCCGGATGAGCCCGGCATCAAAAACATCCTGCGCATAGGAATATTGGATGCAGCCGACCTCGGCGCGGCTGCCTGAAACCATGCGTTCCATTGCGGGCTTGGCTTCCTCAAATTTGTTTGGCGGCAAGCGGATGGTGCCGATGATCAGAAGCATGGGTTTCCCTTTCCTGGCGAGGCTAGCCGACACGGCGACCTGCGCATGATCGTTCGAACTAGCCAGTCTCCCACCCTCGCGCAAGCTTGGCGGACTACCCTCACAGGGCTGTCGCGCGCTCGGCAGTCTATGGGGTTTGAGGACGATATGGCGATCAGCGAAAGCATTCAGCCCGGCGCGGCCGCCAAGAACGGCCGCGACGTCTTCTTCGCCATCGGCATCGTCATCATACTTGCCGTGCTGT
>NZ_RZPI01000398.1:0-5142 GCF_003998715.1 Mesorhizobium sp. M7A.F.Ca.CA.002.15.2.1 | reverse complement strand
ATGCCTTCGCTGGTCGGACTGAGACTGCGGGTGGTGCGGTTCAACAAGCGAACGCCGAGCCTCTGCTCCAGCTGCGCGATCGATTTGCCGATCGCCGACTTCGTCACATGCAGCCGCTCGCCGGCGCTAGTGAAGCTGCCGGCCTCCACCGCCTGCACAAACGCGACGGTGCCTTGCAGGTCGGCCGTTTCCATGGCGATTTCCTATTGTCGACTTTTAGTCCGCAATCAGTGTCAAATTATACCGCACGGAAGCACTATTTTCTATAATCGAAAGGCATAAATGTCTCGCCTGGCATCAATGCACGGAGCGCGAGACGACATGAGCACCCCAATCAACAGATCCTGGCAGATGAGCGGTTTTGGCCTGTCGAGGCTAAGCCAGGTGGAAGGCAAGGTGCCCGAGCCAGGGCCGCACGATTTGCTGGTCCGGACCAAGGCCGTATCGCTCAACTACAAGGACAAGATGATCGTGGACGGCGTGCTGATCCCCGACCTTGCCTTTCCCTTCGTGCCGACATCCGACGCGGTGGGCGAAGTGGTGTCCGTCGGCAGTGCCGTCAGCCGCTTTCAGGTCGGCCAGCGCGTGCTTGGCCAGGTGATCGCCGATTGGCCGGATGGCGACGCACCGCCGGTGCTGCATAAGCACACGCTGGCGTCCTCGCCGAAGATGACATGATCGGAAAGCATACCCGACAGCGACGACCCCAGCGTGTGCTTATGCAGCACCGGCGGCGTGTCGCTGTTTGCGCTGCAGTTCGCCACTGCGTTCGGCCTGCGCGCCATCGTCACCTCAAGCAGTGATGAAAAGCTTGAGCGGGCGAGAAAGCTTGGCGCCTGGCAAGGGATCAACTACCGCACGCAACCGGCCTGGGACGATGCCGCGCGTGAGCTGACGAACGGGCTGGGCGTGAACCACGTGCTGGAAATGGTCGGCGGCGACAATGCACGGCGATCGCTGAACGCGCTGGCCGCCGACGGCCGGCTGTCGATCATCGGCCTGCTGGGCGCGATGGAGCTCAGCTTTCCCATCCTGCCCTTCATGCGCAACCGCATCACCGTGCAGGGCCTGTCGATCGGCCATCGCCGTGCTTTCGAGCGCATGAATCAGGCGATCGAGGCGCTGGCGATCAAGCCGGTCATCGACAAGGTTTTTGGCTTCGATGAGGTGCCGCAGGCCTTGCAACATCTGGAGAAAGGGCCGTTCGGCAAGATCGTGATCACCACGACCTGACTTTTGCGATGTCATGGCAACTGCTTCAACACGCCGACAATTGCCTCGCCGTCCGTGAAATAGGGATCGCCGCCGCCATTGCGTCCCGCCTTGGTGGCGCCGACGCCCGATATGTCGCTGGTCGAGAGCAGCATGCCGGCAGTGGCCAGGTCGCGCATCAGGAAATCGCGCTCGGCGTCGATGTCGGGGCCGATATGGTGGGTGACGGCGCCGGTGTCGTGGCTGAAGCCGACGCCGCGATCGAAGCTGGCCGAGCCCAGCCACAGCGGCCGGCCATCGTCGCCGCTTGCATCGGTCTGCCAGAAGCGGACATGATGCCGTCGGTCGGCGCTGATGCCCTCCGGCTTTTCGAAGGCGAGATCCTGGGCACGGCCATCGAACAGCAGCCTGCTGACCGGCGCATCGGGATAGGGGTGGTCGAACAGCACGCTTTCACCGATCTCGATCGCGGTCTTCAGGGTGACGGCGTCGGCGGTGTCCCAGCCGGCAACGGCAAAGGCGTGGACCACCTCCTTCTGCGTGCCGACAAGGCCGACATTGATCGGGTCGCCCGGAATGCCTTGCGGCGTGTGCGTCAGCATCTCGAAGCGATGCGTGCGAAAACCTCGATCGCGGAACGTCCAGAATTCCGGTGCGGCGAAATAGGCGAGCGCCAGATACGCGGCCAACAAGGTCGCCGCCCAGATCATAATGCGTCGCCGAACGCTTCGTTGACCCATGAATGCCGCTCAAATGTTCCGGCATCACATTAGGCGTTGTCATGGCATTCAGGCAAAGGATACCCGGCACCGATCTAACGGCAGGCGCGATAACCGTTCTTGCGGTTCTTGATGTCGAAATGAAAATGGTTGCGGTGGTCGTAATTGTAGCCGGGGCCGAGCACGGTGGTGAAGTACTGGCAGCCGTCGGCGCGCACATTGTTGAGGAAGCCACGGGTGCGGAAGGCGAACAGGCCGGGCTTGCGCACATCGATGTCGTCGCCATTGTTGAGCTCGATGCTCATGACGTCGAGCGCATTGCCCTTGCCGTGTTCGGACAGGACGCCTTCGCCGGCAATCCGGCGGCAGGAATAGCTGGAGCCCTGGTGTATGGTCCTGACGCCGGAGAAATAACGCCAGCGGGCGGAGGGAACGAGTTCGTTCTTCGTCCAGCCGGCAAAGGTAGCTGCCATGTCGCAGGTCAGGGTTGCGGCGGGTTTCATCTGGATGTTGCCGATGGCCGAGACCTTGACCGGATAATCGATGCCGCACTGGCCTTCATGGATCGGCGCCAGGTCGGTGTAGGCGACATCGAGGCGCTTCAATTGCTGACGGCAGTCGGTTTCGCTGGCCGGCATCTGCTCGACGGGCGACATCGGCTCGTCCATGCGCGGATAAGCGGCCTGCGTCATGTACGGATTGGAAGGGACAAGCTTCTGCATGCCGGCATATTGCGGCACGGCAGCCGTCTGCGCGCCGACGTCGACGGCCGGCTGCAGCGACAGCACACTGCCGGTGTTGCAGGCGGAAAGCGCCGCCAGCGCCAGACCGGCGGTCAGCATTGCTGCATATTTTGACTGGCGCGCGGTGGCGAAAAACACGGCCCGAAATTTGCCGGCCATTGGCGGAATCCCGTTGATGGATATCCGGCATTTTAACGATCAAGGGTAAAGGAAAACTCAGCGTCCGCGTTCATGCCTGCGGCCGAATTGCGGCACGCGGCCTGGATCAGCCCTGATCACTGGCAGAACGTTCCGCCATGACGGCGCGGTTCGAGATCGAGATGGAAATGCAGGGAATGATCGGCGTCGGCGCCTGGGCCGAGCACCGTCTTGAAGGGTCCGCAGGCGGCCTTGCGAACATTGTTGAGGAATTTGGCGTCTTTCTCCGGCGGCGCCGGGCCGACCTCGATCTTCTTGCCGTCCGACAGCGTGAAGCTGGCGATGTCGAGCGCGTTGCCGAACGCGTGTTCCGACAGTTTTCGTGTGCCGTTGCGTGGCCGGCAGACAAAAGCCGATGCCTGGCCGATCGATTTCAGGTCCGCACCGAATTCGGCCTTTGCCGCCGGCTGGATGACATCGGCGGCAAAACGCGCCGTCGCCTCGGCCATCTTGCAGTTGAGCTCGGTGCCCGGGGCAATCGCGATCGACTTTCCAAGGGTCTTCAGCACGATGGGGTAGGGAATCGAACAGCCGATTTCGGGCTGGCTTTCCGCCTTGTACTCTTCGAATTCGACGCCGAGCGTCTTTAGCCGTTCGCGGCATGCGACTTCCTCGACCGGCATTTTTTCATCGGGCACGTCGGCCGAGCGCGGATCGGGCAGCATCTTCTTCTCGTCCGCGTCGGCCGGCTTTTGCGGTGGCTGCGGGGCGACGGTTGGCGGCTGGGCCTCGGGTTCTGCAATGTCAGGCTTTTGTGTCGGCGTTGGCGCGACGTCCGGCGGCTCCGGCTCGTTTTCCCCGGTTGATGGCTCCGGAGCCAATGGCTCGGGACGTGCCTGCTTTTCCTGGTGGGATTTTTCTTCCTTGAAACGGTCGGGCGCTTCCGCGGCCTTCGGCCCTACGCGCTTTTGCTCCTCGGTCTTTGCAGCTTCAGCCTTTGGTGCGTCCGCCGGGCGTGGTTCGGGCACCGGAATGCCGGGTTGGGTTATCGGAGTGCCGGGTTCGGGCACGGGAACATCGGCAGGCGAGGGCAGCGATGTCTGCGTTTTCTGCTGTGTCTGCTTTGGCGTGACCTGCCGGTGGCGCCGTGGTTTCAAACGCTTTCCGCCCCTTGGTTTCAGGGGCTGGTCGGCTCGTGGTGTCAGCGGCTGCTCGACCCGCGGCGTCGGGGGCTTATGATGCCGATGGCGATGTCTCGCCTCGACCGGCATCACCAGCAAGGCCGTGACGGCCACGGTCAACGCAATCCTGCATATTCGGGAAAAGACGATCGACCCCATCGCCCTCAACGGCGCCGACGCAAGGTGGTTGCCTTGGCCGCATCACGAACGGTAACCGCTCCGTTACGCACCGATCGCTTCCAGCCCTTCCTCCAGCCAGTCGGCGAGCAGCGGCATGCCAAGCAGGTATTTCGCGGTGCGCTTGTTGGCGCGTTCGCGCGCGGCGGCCAGCGCGTCCGCCCATTCGGTGGCGTCGTAGTCGCCGCGACCGACCCAGGCCAACGCGATCAGCTCGGCTGCTTCATCGACATTGAGGTCGTTGATCAGCTCGCGCAGCTCTTCTTCGGTCAGGTTCTCGGAGCTTTCCTCGGCAAGGCCGTCATGGTGATGGTTGACATGGGACTCGCCGTCGAGTTCGACCTCGTGCTCGGCGCCATCGGCATAGTCTTCATTGACGGCCGCACTCAGTGCCTTGGCCTTGAGGATGAACAGGCGCACCGTGTCGGGGCCGATCGAAAGCTCCCAGTCCTTTTCAAGCCGCCGCTGCAAGGGCCGTCTCCCTCAGGTCGTTTGCCGGATGATAGCGGATTCGCGGCATCCGTCACCTGATGTTCTCCCGCCCGCAATTTTCCGGGATGAAACGCAAGCCGACCGGCGTTAGTATTGCATTCTCACCCCTCCAGGAGGTTTCGATGCATAAAAGAGTGCTGATCCAGGCGGCGAGCGCATTGCTCGTTCTACAGTTCCTTGCCGTTCCGGTGTTCGCCGCGGGCAGCGGGGGCAGCGGCGGTGACGAAACCGTCACCCAGTGCAAGAAGGGCCAGGTCTGGGACAAGAAGAAGAAAAAGTGCGTCGCGCCCCAGGAAGGCATGCTCGACGACGACAGCATCTATGATGCAGGCCACGCGCTGGCGATGGCCGGGCGCTATGACGAGGCGATTGCCGTGCTCAGCCTCGCCGCCAACAAGCAGGATCCGCGCATCCTCAACTATCTCGGCTATTCGCACCGCCATTCCGGCCGCGTCACCGTCGGCCTCGGCTATTACGAGG
>NZ_RZPI01000397.1:0-5160 GCF_003998715.1 Mesorhizobium sp. M7A.F.Ca.CA.002.15.2.1 | reverse complement strand
GCCGCAGCAGGTCGTCGCCTGGCGCCGCGAAGCGCGCGAACAGGCCGCTTCGGTGCAGCAAGATTCTCCTGCCTTTGTGCCGGCGGTTGTGGCGGCGGCGGAACCTGCAGCCAGCCGTTCACCGAAGCAGCGGAAACGGCAAGCCACCCGAGATGCCGGCATGATCGAGCTTGAGATCGACGGCATCGCGATGCGCGTCGGCCGGGGCGCCGATACCAAGACGGTGGCCGCAGTGATCCGCGCGCTGAAGGCGACGTCGTGATCGGGCCGACGGGTGCGGTCAAGGTCATGGTGGCGACGAAGCCCGTCGACTTCCGCAAGGGTGCGGAGGGATTGGCGGCGCTGGTGCGAGAGACAATGGGGGCCGATCCGTTCAGCGGGGCCGTCTACGTCTTCCGGGCGAAGCGGACTGACCGGATCAAGCTGATCTTCTGGGATGGCACCGGGGTTTGCCTGCTAAGCGTTTGGAGGATGGGGAGTTCCGCTGGCCGAAAGTGCATGACGGCATGATGCGGCTGACGGCCGCGCAGCTCTCGGCGCTACTCGAAGGTCTCGACTGGCGGCGAGTCCATGAGGCGCGCCGGACCCGCGTGCCAGCCCAGGCGGGCTGACCCGCGACGAAGTGAATCAGCCTAGATTCCGCTGTCGCGGGCTGTCGGCGAATATGGTCTGATCCGTTCATGGCGATGACGGCTGACCAGCTTCCCGACGATCCGGACGCGCTGAAGGCGATGGTCCTGGCGCACGACGTCGAGAATGCCCGTCTGATTCAGATCATCAAGGAATTGCAGCGTCACCGCTTCGGCCGGCGTGCCGAGACGCTCCCCGAGGATCAATTGCTGCTGGGGCTCGAAGAGGCGGAGCAGATCGAGGCCGCCGGTGAGGAAGAGAAGGAGCAATCTGCTCCCGCCGAGCGGCAAGCAAAGGCCACGAGGCGCCGGGCCAACCGGGGCGCGCTGCCACCCCATCTGCCGCGCGTGGAGATGGTCGTCGACATCGAGGACCATGCCTGCCCATGCTGCCGCAATGGCTTGCATCGGATCGGCGAGGACGTGAGCGAGCGGCTCGACATCGTTCCGGCGCAGCTGCGTGTAATCGTCGTGCGCCGGCCCAAATATGCCTGCCGCGCCTGCGAGGACGTCGTGGTTCAGGCTTCCGGCGCCGGCCCGGCTGATCGAGGGTGGTCTTCCGACCGAGGCAACGGTCGCCCAGGTGCTGGTCTCAAAATATGCCGATCACCTTCCGCTCTATCGTCAGGCGCAAATCTACGCCCGGCAGGGTATCAATCTCGATCGCTCTACGCTCGCCGACTGGGTCGGCCGCGCCGCCTGGCACCTGCGTCCGGTGCATGAGCGGCTGCTTGGCAAGCTGAAGTCCTCGGCAAAACTCTTCGCCGACGAGACGACCGCGCCGGTGCTCGATCCCGGCCGCGGCAAGACTAAGACAGGTCAACTCTGGGCCTATGCCCGCGATGACCGACGATGGGAGGGGAGCGACCCGCCGGGCGTCGCCTATGTCTATGCGCCGGACCGAAAGGCCGAGCGTCCGATCGCTCATCTCGCAGGCTTCACCGGAATCTTGCAGGTCGACGGCTATGGCGGCTATCGCGTGCTGGCCGACAAAAGCGGCGTCACGCTCGCCTTCTGCTGGGCGCATGTCCGTCGGCGCTTTTATGAACTGGCAGCAGCCGGTCCCGCGCCGATCGCCAGTGACGCGCTGAGACGGATCGCCGAACTCTACAAGATCGAGGATGACATCCGTGGCCGATCGGCCAACGAGCGCCGCGCGATGCGTCAGGACAAAAGCCGCGCCATCGTCGCCGATCTCGAACCCTGGCTGCGTGAGAAGCTCGGCCTGATCAGTCAGAAGACCAAGCTCGCAGAGGCAATCCGCTACACGCTCTCACGCTGGGAAGGCCTCTCGCACTTCCTTGACGACGGCCGCATCGAGATCGACAGCAACACCGTCGAACGCTCGATCCGTCCGATCGCAATCTCGGGGTCATTCTGCCCATGTTGGGCAGGAGGTCGAAGTCCCGTGCGCAGCAATGGATCTGGGCTCCCCGCGCGCGTCGCTTGCTGCACTGCTTGAACTGAACAAGCTCTTGATCCAGCGCCGTTTCCGGCGAGGCTCTCCGGATGGTTTCATCATCGGGGAGACTCAAAATGAGAACCTTGCCGCCACCGACACGATCTCTCGTGATCGTTCGCCAGCTCAGCATGCGCTCGACTCGCACAAGCTAGTCGGGCTGAGCGCAGCGCAACGAACGATCGTGATCGCCCGGCTCGCCAATGTGCTGATGGCCGCCGCCGGTATCGTGACGGAGGAGAGCCGCGATGACGAGCCGTAATCTGATTCCGGCCACCATCCTCAAGCGCAAGGCCGTTGTCTATGTACGTCAGTCCACGCAGGCGCAAGTGCAGCTCAATCTTGAGAGCCAGCGTCGGCAATATGAGCTGGTCGACGTCGCGCGGCGCTGGGGATTCCGCAAGGTTGAGGTGATCGACGAGGACTTGGGACGCACCGCAAGTGGAGCTGTGGAACGTCCCGGTTTCGAACGCCTGGTCGACGATCTGTGCACCGGTCATGTGGGCGCTGTGCTTTGCCTGGAGGCGTCCCGCCTGTCTCGCAACGGACCGGACTGGCATCGGCTGCTCGAGTTGTGCGGCGAAGTCGATGCACGGGTGATCGATCTGGACGGAGTCTACGATCCGGGACTGCCGAACGATCGCCTGCTGCTCGGCATGAAGGGGAGCATAAGCGAGTTCGAACTCGGGGTGCTGCGTGCTCGCATGTACGAAGCTGACCGCGCCAAGGCACAGCGCGGCGAACTGCGCATCTCTGTGCCCTTCGGCTACGTCTGGCACCGGGATTACGGTCTCGGGTTCGATCCCGATATACGCCTGCAGGAGACCATTCGCCTGATATTCGCGCGTTTCCGCGAACTCGGCAGTGCCCGCCAGGTCCTGATCTCGATGATCGACGATGGCGTGCATTTCCCCAGACCCTCCGACGGCAAGAAGATGGTGTCCTTCGCCTGGGTTCCGGTCCGCTACCGCAACGTGATCTCCGTCCTGAAGAACCCGTTCTACGCCGGCGCTTATGTCTATGGTAAGAGCGAGAAGCGCACCGAGATCGTGGATGGCCGCGTCCGCAAGAGCTATGGTCATTACAAGCCGGCCAGCGATTGGGCGGTGGTGCTCAAGGAGCATCACGAAGGCTATATCGGATGGAGCGAGTACGAACGGAACCAGGAACTTCTCGCCGCCAACGCCTATGGCAAAGCCGGCGGCGTCAAGTCGGGCCGCGGCGGTCGCGCGTTGCTCCCGGGTCTTCTCTCCTGTGGTCGATGCGGGCGAAGACTGGTTGTCACGTATGCCGGACGTGGCCAAGGTTACCCGGTCTATCGTTGCGAGAACACCATGATGGCGCAGGCGCGATGCATGTCGTTCAACGGCTTTCGCACCGATGCGGCGGTGGCCCGCGAAGCCTTGGAGGCGGTTGCGCCGATGGCGATCGAGGCGGCGTTGGAGGCTGAACAGATGCAGCTGGAGAGCGAAGCCAGGCGGCGGCAGATGATCGAGATGGACCTGCAGCAGGCACGCTATGAGGCATCGCTCGCCGAGCGCCGCTACGCCGCCTGCGACCCGGAGAACCGGCTTATAGCGGCCCAGCTCGAGAGGAACTGGGAAGCTAGGCTCAGGCGCGTGGAGACCTGCGAGGCCCGGCTCAGTGAAGTCCAGCGTATGGAGCCTGTCGACGCGATCCCTGACTTCACCGGCCTCGCCCAGGATCTCGAAGCCGCCTGGAATGCGCCGGGTGTCGATATGCGGTTCCGTCAGCAACTGCTGCGCGCGCTCATCAAGGACATTGTGGCGGACGTCGATGACGACGCGCGCGATGTGATCCTGACCATCCATTGGCATGGGGGCCAGCATTCCCAGGTAAGGGTTCGCAAGTCCAAATCCGGAGAGCATGGCCAGAGTACGCCTGAGGAGGCTCTGGCGGTCATGCGATCCATGGCAACGCGATGGTCGGATGCCGAAATCGCCGCCACACTCAACCGCATGGGCATGAAGACGGGTCAGGGAAAGACCTGGACGGCGCGACGCGTCCAATCCCTGCGCACGGTGCACAAGATCAGCGGCTATCGGTCTTCCGACAAGAACGGCGAGTGGCTTACCATGTCGGACGCGGCCGCGAAGCTTGGCGTGTCGCACGTCAAAATCCGCCGGTTCGTCAGGGACGGCATATTACCAGCCGAGCAGGTCATGCGCGGCGCGCCCTACCAGATCCGCGCCAGCGACCTTGAAGATGAACGGATCAAGGCCGATTTGGCGCGCAAATCTCCGCGTATCATCAACGACGATAATCAGAAATCGCTGTTTCCCGCCATTTGAAGAGGGGGTGCATAATGAATCAGTCTTCGCGCTCAACCGCAAGAACGCGCTCTTCGCAGGCTCTGACGGCGGCGCCGAACACTGGGCAGTCATCGCCTCGCTGATCGAAACCTGCAAGCTCAATGGTGTCGAACCGCTCGGCTTATCTCGCCGATGTCCTCACCAGGATCGTCAACGGCCACCCCAACAGCCAGATCGACGATCTCCTGCCTTGGGTCTACATCAACAAGCTCGAGCTCAAGGCCGTGGCCCGAGAATACCGCTTACTCTTGACATGCACGGGCCGGAACAGGTTAACCCGCATATCTGCGCGATGCCGCGAGCATGGTTGCGGTCGGTCTTGTTGACCTGTGCCTTGAGAACGCCTTGGAATGACGGGGCTCGATACAGGTCACGTAGTCCGGCTGCCGCCAGACCAACCATTGGGATAAGGGGCCGGCTTCAAGCCTGATCCGGGCGAGATTCCATGCGGGGTTCTTCAATGCGTCAGCAAGATCGTCCGGATGACTAGCAACCTTCATCTCTCGGCAAATTCGGCGCCCTTCTCACGATGCAAACGGTGGTCTCTTTCACGGAGACGTCCAGTCCGGCATAATTTTTCATGCTGCGCTTCCTTTCCTGATGCTTGTGGCTGTTCACACAGACCACGTTTTGTCATCATCTCGAAGCGCAGCACTTCAAAACAACCCGTTCAAGGCGGGGGGCAAAGCCGAATACCACAATCTAAACACCTAGCGATGCTGTTCAAATTCGCCTTGCC
>NZ_RZPI01000396.1:0-5180 GCF_003998715.1 Mesorhizobium sp. M7A.F.Ca.CA.002.15.2.1 | reverse complement strand
CACCGGATCGTCGGCATGGGCGACGCAGAAAATCAGCTCATAGCGCGGCCAGTCGAGCGAGAAGGCGCGCTCCAGCGTCTCCTGCGTGAACGGCTCGACGCCGCGCGACGGCACGACGATCGACACCGGCCGCGGCTTGCCGGCCGGCGGCGCAATGGTGCGACGCCGTCTCAGACGCGACACGGCGAGCACGATGCTGGCGAGATTCGAGAGGATGAGGACGGTTGAAAGCGTGGCGGCTATGAGAGTGAGTTGCATCGAGATCCGGTCACTCCAGGAAAACCGGTCCGCAAGATGACCGGTTTCAACAGTTCAGCAGAGCGCCCGAGTCGCGCGTCACCAGTCCGCGCACACCATCATTGTCATATGTCACTTAAATGACATTCTTTGTCGGCACCTGCCCGCGAGGCCGGCCAGAGGAGGCTTCGATCGGTTGACCTAACCGCACGGAGCGCCGAAAGTTCCGCTGGAACCGTTTTTTGGAGCCGCTTATGTATAGCGCCGTCACGCGCAACATCGAAGTGCAGGTCAGGCCGTTCTATCTGGAGGACCGTTCGGATCCCTCGGAGAACCGCTATGTCTGGGGCTATCAGATAACGATCGACAATCAGTCGGACGATTTCGTGCAGCTTCTGTCGCGCTATTGGCACATCACCGACGGCACCGGCCGGGTCGAGGAAGTGCGCGGCCCCGGCGTGGTCGGCGACCAGCCCGAACTCAATCCCGGCGACAGCTACCAGTACACGTCCGGTTGCCCGCTCTCGACACCGTCCGGCATCATGGTCGGGCATTACACGATGCGCAACAAGCGGGGCGAGACGTTCGACATCGCCATTCCGGCGTTTTCGCTGGACTTGCCGGGGACGCGGCGGACGGTGAATTGATTTCGCCTCACCGGCCGCGGAGCGACCGGTGAGGCGTGGTTTCTACTCTACTGGGCCGCAAATTCCGCCGGGTCGAAATCATATTGCTTCGAACAGAATTCGCAGGCGACGTGGATGCCGCCGTCTTCGGTGCTGTCCTTGATCTCCTGGGCGGAAAAACCCTCGAGGATGCCGCGGATCTTGTCCCTGGAGCACGAGCACTGGTCGGCGACCGGAACGCCGCCGAAGACGCGCACGCCATGCTCGTGGAACAGCCTGTAGAGCAGCCGCTCGGCGCCGATCGTCGGGTCGATCAGTTCGGTCGGCTCGATGGTGCCGAGCAGAGCCAGCAACTCCTGCCAGGAATTGTCGACCGGATCGTGGATCTCCTCACGCGGATCGCCATCGCCGCCCGGCAGGTCCGGGACGCGCATGCGCTCGGGCGACTGCGGCAGGAACTGCGCCAGGATACCGCCGGCGCGCCATTGCTCGCGGGCGCCGCCGGGACCGGGCGTCAAAAGCTTGGCCACCGACAGCCTGATATCCGTCGGGATCTGCTCCGACTGACGGAAATAGGTGCGTGCCGCGTCTTCCAGGGTCTCGCCATCGAGCTGGACGATACCCTGATAGCGCTGCGTATGGGCGCCCTGGTCGATGGTCAGCGCCAGCACGCCACTGCCGAGCAGCGTCTGTTGGGAGGTTTCGCCCGCCGCGACCAGCGCTTCCAGCCGGTCGGCATCGAAACGCGCATAGGCGCGCAGCGCCGAGGGCGTGGAAAAATCCGCAACCAGCATGTCGACGGGTCCGTCGGTGCGGGTCTGCAGGATGAACTTGCCCTCGAACTTCAGCGAAGTGCCGAGCAGCACGGTCAGCACACAGGCCTCCGCCAGCAGGCGGGCGACCGGCTCGGGATAATCGTGGCGGCTGAGGATGGCGTCCAGCATCGGCCCGAGTTGGACCGTGCGGCCGCGCACGTCGAGAGGGCCGACCTCGAACGGCACGACGTGATCGTCGCCGGCATAGCCGAATTCGCCGAGTTTGGGGTGATGTTCAGTCACTTGATAGGTTTCCAACATGACAAAGCTCCAGGGCGCGGCCATGCCGCCCTCCGGGGCGCATGCGTCGAAACGCGCTTGATTTGCGTGATGCGGCGCAAATAGGCATCACACGCCCGCAGATCAAGCTCCCAGGGATCAAGCGCCCAGACACTTCAAGCGCCTAGACACCAGGCAAGCACGGCCTTCTGGGCATGGAGCCGGTTCTCGGCCTCGTCGAAGACCACCGAATGCGGTCCGTCGATAACCTCGTCTGTCACTTCCTCGCCGCGATGCGCCGGCAGGCAGTGCATGAACAGCGCGTCCGGCTTGGCTCTCGCCATCAGCTTGGCATTGACCTGGTAGGGCGAGAACACATTGTGGCCGCGGGCGCGATGCTCCTGGCCCATCGACACCCAGCAATCGGTGACGATGCAGTCGGCCTGATCGACGGCTTCCTCGGGCGAGCGGGTGAAGTGCAGCTTGCCGCCATGCGCCTGCGACCAATCGATATGCTTCTGCGCCGGCTCGCTGCCTTCGGGAACGGCGACGTTGAGGTTGAAGCGGAACCGGGCCGAGGCCTCGAGCAGGGAATGCAGCACATTGTTGCCGTCGCCGGTCCAGGCGATGGTCTTGCCGGCTACCGGACCGCGATGTTCCTCGAAGGTCATGATATCGGCCATCAGCTGGCAGGGATGGGTATCGTCGGTCAGTCCGTTGATCACCGGCACGGTGGCGTTCTCTGTCAATTCCAGCAGCCGCTCATGCGAGGTGGTGCGGATCATGATCGCATCGACATAGCGCGACAGCACCTTGGCGGTGTCGGCGATGGTCTCGGAACGGCCGAGCTGCATCTCGGTGCCGGTCAGCATGATGGTCTCGCCGCCGAGCTGCCGCATGCCGACGTCGAAGGAGACGCGCGTGCGCGTCGACGGCTTGTCGAAGATCATCGCCAGCACCTTGCCTTCGAGCGGTTTGGTGCGCTCGCCGGCCTTGAGCCGCGCCTTTCGCACCACCGCGTCGTCCAGCATCAAGCGCAGGTCGCCTTCGGAAACGGTGGAAAGATCGGTGAAATGGCGAACTGACATCAGCAATGATTCCGGGATTACTTCGCCGCGGCGGAAGCGATCGCCTCCGCCAGGCCCTTGGCGCCGGCGCGGATGCGGTTGAGCGCGTCATGGATCTCGGCGTCGGTGACGGTGAGCGGCGGCAACAGGCGAATGACGTTGTCGCCGGCCGGAACCGTCAACAGGTGCTGGTCGCGCAAGGCCATGTTCACCTTGGTGTTGGGCATGGCGCATTTGAGGCCGAGCATCAGCCCGGCACCCCTGATGTCCTCGATGATTTCGGGAAACTCGTCGGCGACCGACGCCAGACCCTGCTTCATCAGCAGCGCCTTGCGCTGGACATCTTCGAGGAAGCCGTCTTCCAGCACGACATCGAGCACGGCGTTGCCGACCGCCATGGCAAGCGGGTTGCCGCCGAACGTGGTGCCATGCACGCCGGCGGTCATGCCGACCGCCGCTTCATCCGTGGCAAGGCAGGCGCCCATCGGGAAGCCGCCGCCGATACCCTTGGCAATCGCCATGATGTCGGGCGTTACACCCGACCATTCATGTGCGAACAGCTTGCCGGTGCGGCCGATGCCGCACTGGACCTCGTCGTAGATCAACAGCAGGCCGTGCTGCTCGCACAATTGCCTGAGCCGCTTCAGCGACTGCGTCGGCACCGGGCGGATACCGCCCTCGCCCTGCACCGGCTCGATCAGGATCGCGGCCGTCTCCGGCGTGATCGCCTTTTCGGCGGCGTCAATGTCGTCGAAGCCGACCTGGTCGAAACCTTCGACCTTGGGGCCGAAGCCCTCGAGATACTTGTACTGGCCGCCAGCCGCGATGGTCGCCAGCGTGCGGCCATGGAAGGCGCCTTCGAAGGTGATGATGCGAAAGCGCTCGGGATGGCCTTTGACGAAATGGTAGCGCCGCGCCGTCTTGATCGCGCATTCCAGCGCCTCGGCGCCGGAATTGGTGAAGAACACCTTGTCGGCGAAGGTGGCGTCGGCCAGCCGTTCGCCAAGCCGGCTCTGCCCGGGGATCTCGTAGAGGTTGGAGACATGCCACAGCTTGGCTGCCTGCTCGGTGAGTGCGGCGACCAGGTGCGGATGGCTGTGGCCCAGCGAATTGACGGCGATGCCGCCGGCGAAATCGAGATATCGCTCGCCCTTGTCGGTAATCAGCCATGTGCCTTCCCCGTGGTCGAAGGCCAGGGGGGCGCGAGCAAAGGTCTCGTAAAGCGCCGAACCGCTCATTATATGCGTCTCCGGTACCGGAAAATCAAAAAAGCCGCCAAAGCGGCGGCCTGTGCGGCTTATCCTGTTTTTCGGCCATGAAGTCAACGAAAACGTCGCGTAGTGGCGCGCGGCAAGCCCCCCGACGGGACGCCGGCTCATAAGCGACCGGGCAAGTTGGGGAAAACCGAAAAAACCGATTCGTGTTGCACTTGGGACTCTTGTCACCGAGTCAGCGCATAGAGTAGTTGTAGTCGAGAAATAACTAGATTTCGTGCGGCGGACCTAATCACCAGATATATGTGGTGTCTGCCCTGGCAAATGTTGCCGGGTCGGGAGAAGGATTCCGATTGCCGCACGCTTAGAGGAGCGCGGTCTCATGAACTGGACTGACGAGCGGGTAGAACTCTTGAGAAAACTGTGGTCGGAGGGTCTGAGCGCAAGCCAGATTGCTGCGCAGCTTGGAGGGGTCAGCCGCAATGCGGTCATCGGGAAGGTGCATCGGCTGAAACTGTCGGGCCGCGGTCGCTCGACCGCCACGCCAACACGCCAGAAGAAGGCAGCGCAAGGATCGACTGTCCAGAAATCGGTATCACGCGCCGCAACCACGGCACGCCATGTCACGACATCGGTCGGCGCGACCGCTTTGCAGACGCAGTTCGACGCCGAACCCGTGGCACGCCATTACATCCGCCCGGTCGAAAATGTCGTGCTGCCGATCTCGCGGCATCTGCAGCTGGTCGAGCTGACCGAGCGGACCTGCAAATGGCCGAACGGCGATCCGCTTTCAGAGGACTTCCATTTCTGCGGCAACGATGCCGCCGAAACCGGTCCCTACTGCAAGTACCACGCCCGCGTGGCATTCCAGCCGGCATCGGAGCGGCGGCGGAGCAGGTAGATAAGGGAATAGGGGAGTAAGGCAGTAGGGCAGTATGTGCGCGGAAAGTCGCGCTCACGAAATGCCACCCTACTGCCCTACTGCCCTACTGCCCTACTGCC
>NZ_RZPI01000395.1:0-5208 GCF_003998715.1 Mesorhizobium sp. M7A.F.Ca.CA.002.15.2.1 | reverse complement strand
GGCTAAGGCCAAGGAAGCTATCAGCAAGAACTGGGACGCCACTGTCGGCGCCAACGTCAAGTAAGACTTGAAATCCACCGGGCGGCCGCGAGGCCGCCCGGTCCTTCCTCGAAGACGGTAGCCGGCGCATGACCGATCTCTCGCTTTCAAATCAGGCATTCGCCACCAAGCCGGTGCCGCCGAAGGAGGCGACCGCCTTCCGCTTGCCGACGCAATGGATCGGCGTGGCGCCGTTCTTCATCTTTGCCCTAATGTTCTTGATCCTGCCCACGCTCTATCTCGTCGTGGGAGCCTTCCGGAACGGTGAAGGCGGGTTCACGCTCGACAATATTCTGCAGCTGGTCAGCGATCCGTCGATCAGCAATTCCTACTGGTCTTCGATCAAGATCAGTTTCTGGTCGGCCATCATCGGGGCGTTTGCCGGGCTCGCCATCGCGATCGCGATCGTGCGCGGCGGACTGCCAAGCTGGACGCGCTCCGCGACCCTGACGTTTTCGGGCGTCGCCTCGAATTTTGCCGGCTTGCCGCTCGCCTTCGCGTTCCTGGCTACGCTCGGCCGTGTCGGTATCGTCACGACGCTTCTGCGTGACGTGCTCAACATCAACATTTACGCGATGGGCTTCAATTTTCTCACCACAACGGGCCTGATCGCGGTCTATCTGTTCTTTCAGATTCCCCTGATGGTGGTCATCATCGTGCCAGCCATCGATGGCTTGAAGAAGGAGTGGGGCGAGGCTGCGGCCACGCTCGGTGCCACGCAGGCGCAGTACTGGCGCATGGTTGTCATCCCTGTGATATGGCCGAGTTTTCTCGGTACGGTCATCCTGTTGTTTGCGAACGCCTTCGGCGCCATCGCCACCGCTTATGCGTTTGCCGGTCCGACGCTTAATATCGTTCCGATCAAGCTCTACTCGCAGATGAACGGCGACGTGCTGCACAACCCGCAACTCGCTTATGCCATAGCCTTTGGCATGATCGTCATCACCGGGCTTGCGAATGTCTTCTACATCTGGTTTCGGACTCGGTCCGAAAGGTGGCTCAAATGAAGTCAGGTAAGTTCTGGGCCTGGGTCGTCTTTGTTGTCGGGGCTGCCTATTTCTTTATTCCGTTGATCGCGACGGTCGAGTTCTCGCTGCGCATGCGGCGCGGCGTCCACTCCTTCGACGCCTATCAAGTCGTGCTGGGAGACGCGCGCTTCCAGTCAACTTTCCTTTTTTCAGTCATCGCTGCCCTCTGCACCATTATCCTGGGGGTGCTGATCGTGGTGCCGGCGGCATACTGGATCCGGCTGCGTCTGCCTCAGCTCAGGCCAATCGTCGAATTCATCACCCTTTTGCCGCTGGTCATTCCGGCAATCGTCATCGTCTTCGGCTATATCAGGATGTACGGCTCGAACTCGCCGCTGCCATTCTTGGCAAGCAATTGGGGTGCGAACGCGTTGCTTGTCATTGGCTATACGACGCTGTCTCTGCCTTACATGTATCGGGCCGTTGACACCGGTCTGCGCACCATCGATGTGCGTACGCTGACCGAAGCCGCGCAAATTCTGGGTGCGGGCTGGGGCACCATCATCACCCGCGTCATCCTGCCCAATGTGCTGATCGCGGTGCTGTCCGGCGCATTCCTGACTTTCGCCATCGTCATTGGCGAGTTTACAATGGCCAGCCTGCTCAGCCGTCCGGCTTTCGGCCCGTATCTGCAGAACATCGGCGCCAACCGTGCATACGAGCCCGCAGCCCTTGCAGTGATCGCCTTCGCCATCACCTGGGGCTGCATGTCGCTGATCCAGATCCTGTCCCGCTTCGCGCCGAAATCGGCGAACCGCCCAAATTGATCGAGAGAACCACGCCATGGCCGACCCATTCCTCTCCATCCAGCACGTTCGAAAATCTTTCGGCGCCACCACGGTGGTGGAGGACTTCAATCTCGACGTAGAGCGCGGCGAATTCGTCTCCTTCCTCGGGCCATCCGGCTGCGGCAAGACGACGGTGTTGCGCATGGTTGCCGGTTTCGAGGAGCCGAGCGCGGGCACGATCGTCGTCAGCGGCAAGGACATTACGAGACTGAAGCCCAACCAGCGCAATGTCGGCATGGTGTTCCAGGCCTATGCGCTGTTCCCGAACCTGACCGTGGCGCAGAATATCGGCTTCGGCTTGAAGGTCGCCGGCATGCCGAGGGCGGACATCGATGCCCGCGTCGCCGAGATGCTCGGCATCATCAAGCTGCCGCAGATGGCGGATCGCTATCCCTACCAGCTCTCGGGCGGCCAGCAGCAGCGCATCGCGCTAGCCCGCGCCATCGCGCCGAAGCCAAAGCTGCTGCTGCTCGACGAGCCGCTGTCGGCGCTCGACGCCAAGGTGCGCGTGTCGCTGCGCGAGGAAATCCGGTCGATCCAGAAGAAGCTCGGCATCACCACCATCTTCGTCACGCACGACCAGGAAGAGGCGCTGTCGATCTCGGACCGCATCGCCGTCATGTATGGCGGCAAGGCCGAGCAGGTCGGCACGCCATTCGAGATCTACAACCGGCCGGCAACCAAGTTCGTCGCCAATTTCGTCGGCACGCTGAATGTGCTGGAAGGCACCGTCACCGATGCCGCCGCGGGCACGGTGCGGGTCAATTCCGAACAGGTCTCGCTCAAGGGCAAGCTCAACGGTTCCAAGTCGGGCGACACGCTGTCCCTGGCGCTGCGTCCGGAAGCTATTTCGCTGGGCCGCCAGCCTGGCCGTGACTCCAGCCTATCCGGAGAAATCTCCGAAGTGCATTTCCTCGGATCGGTCATCCGGGTTCGTGTCGGCATCGGCGGCAACACGGTCTCGCTCGACACGTTCAACAGCCCGGCAACGCCGCCCCCCGCAGTTGGTGAGAAGGCCGAGATCTCGTTTTCTTCGAGCGATATGCTCGTGCTGCACTAGGCTGCTGCGCTTGTTTGGAATGAATGGCTGTATCCCGGTTAGCGAAGGGGGAAGGATGCTTCCGCCCGCGTGGCATGGGCTGCAGTGCAGGGAAGTCCGCGTTTAAGCGAGCCCCATATCAGATGATTTCAATGTCGGTGTGGACGGCGATTTGTCAGGAAGCAATTCGAGGTATTTTCTGCCGGCTCGAGCTTGCCGGGCAATCAACAATTTCCAGCCGCTTTGCCGCTGCCAGAATCTCGCTTCCCGGCTATAAGAGGCCATGGTTCTTTTCGAACTGACACTCGTTCTGCTGTTGATCGCCGTTGCGCTGACGGCGCTGTCGCGGCGCGTGCAGGTTCCTTATCCCTCTTTGCTGGCGCTGGCAGGGGTGGCCATCGCCTTCGTGCCTGGCGTGCCGACCATCGAGATCGACCCGGAACTGGCGCTTGCCCTGTTCATCGCGCCGGTGCTGCTCGACGCCGCCTATGACACGTCGCTGCGCGATCTCAACCGCTACAAGGTGCCGCTTGTGCTGCTGGCGCTTGGTGCCGTCCTTTTCACGACAGCGACGGTGGCGCTGGCCGGCTGGGCGATGGCAGGTCTGCCGATTGCCGCGGCTATAGCGCTTGGCGCCATCGTGGCGCCGCCCGATGCGGTTGCGGCATCGGCCGTGCTTGGCCAGTTCAAGGTGCCGCATCGCATCACTGCCATTCTGCAAGGCGAGAGCCTGCTTAACGACGCCACCGCGCTGCTGATTTACCGAATGGCGATTTCTGCGGCAGCAGGCTCCATTCTGCTGAGCAGCGCCGTTCCGATGATCCTGCTGTCCACGCTCGGCAGTCTTGCGGCCGGCTATCTGCTTGGCCGGTTGTCTCTGATGACGCTGGGCCGGATCGAGGACCCGGCGAGCGGCACTGTGGTGCAATTTGCCGGCACGTTCGGGGTCTGGATCCTGGCCGACAGGATCGGACTGTCGGCCATCATCACCATAGTCGTCTATGCCATGACGATCGCCCGCACCGCGCCGCGCCGCATGCCGGCCAGAAACCGCATCAGCTCTTATTCCGTCTGGGAAACGGCGGTCTTCGTGCTCAATGTTCTGGCTTTCGTGCTGATGGGCCTGCAGGCGCGTACGATCGTCGGCCGGCTTGCCGGGCAGGGGCAGACCGATGCGTTCGTCCTGGCCGGGACAGTGCTCGCCATCGTCATCGTCTCACGCTTCGTCTGGGTTCTGGGGTGCGGCGCGATCATCAGGTGGTTTGACCGTTTCGGCGTGGCTGATCGTCAGCGTGACGCTCCGTCGTTTCGTGGCGGCGTGCTGATCGGCTGGTGCGGGATGCGCGGTTTGGTGACGCTTGCGGCGGCATTCGCCCTGCCGGCTGAATTCCCGGCCCGCGACCCGATCGTGCTCGCTGCCTTCACGGTCGTCCTCGGCACGCTGGTGCTGCAAGGCATGAGCCTGAAGCCGCTGCTGCGCCTTTTGAACCTCAACCCTGACGAAACGGTCGACCGCGAGGTTGCGCAGGCGCGTGTTGTGGTCATGCAGGCGGCGCTCGACATATTGAGCGGCAAGACATCGGACGCGGCGGCCGCGGTGCGCGAGCAATATGCCGCTCAACGCAAGATCGCCAAAAACCCCGACGATGCCCAGGCGGCGACCGAATATGACCGCTTGCGTCTTTATGCGATCAAGAGCCAGCGCGACGCGCTGGAGGAATTGCGCCGCAATGGGACGATTGGCGACGAAGCCTATCATCGCCTTGAGGAAGAGATCGACTGGACCGAACTGGCCGCGTCGCCACCCGGCCGGTTCCAGCCGCTGAATACTTGAGGCATCGCACGCCGTTTTCCGGCGCACGGAAGATACCGAAGTGCTTCGGGATCGGTGCATGATCCCGGTCAGGGGCAAGGCTGGTCCAAGCCAGGTCCATTCTCCTGCACATTGCAACCGCGGCATCGAACCGCTACTGCCAACACGAAATTGAGCCGGATAAGCAATGAAGCTGGTCAGCTACAACATCCAGTACGGGTTCGGCAGCGACGGGCGCTACGATCTTTCGCGCGCCGCGCGCATCGTTGCCGGCGCCGACGTCATTGCACTGCAGGAAGTCGAGCGTCACTGGCAACGCAGCAATTTCGACGATCAGCCGGAACTGCTTTCCAGCCTGCTGCCCGACTATCACTGGGTCTATGGCCCGGCCTTCGACATGGACGCCAGCGAGCGGCATGACGGCCGCCTGGTCAACCGGCGCCGCCAGTTCGGCACCATGGTGCTGTCGAAACTGCCGATCGTCTGGTCGCGGCTGCATGC
>NZ_RZPI01000394.1:0-5216 GCF_003998715.1 Mesorhizobium sp. M7A.F.Ca.CA.002.15.2.1 | reverse complement strand
ATCACCTATCGGCCTGGCGACGAGGCGCTGGTCGGCTCCGAGCCGGTTGTGAATTTCACCGCCGAAGGGCCGTTCGGCGCGGTCAAACGAGCATTCGACAGTGAGCCGCTGGCGCAGTTCCTGACCCAGCGCGCGCTGGAGAAGGAGCAGCAGCGCGTCGAGGCGATGCAGGCCGCGCTGCTCGAGAAGCAGCGGCTGCGGCGCGAAGTGCGCTATTACGCTGCGCGGCAGGATGCTCGCGACAAGGCGGCCGAGGAATTGCGCCGGCAGGAGGAAGCAGCGCGGCTCAAAGCCGAAGCTGACGCCAAGGCCAAGGCCGAAGCGGATGCACAGGCTCAGGCTGAGGCGGACGCAAAGGCTCAGGCCGACGCGGAGGCGAAAGCCAAGGCGGACGCAGATGCCAAAGCCAAGGCCGATGCCGAAGCGAAGGCGGCTGCCGAAAAGCAGGCCGCCGACGAGGCCGCCAAGGCGCAGGCCGAGCAGGAGCGGCAGAAGGCGGAAGAGGCGATGCGTATTGCCTCGCAGGAAAAGGCAAGGCTCGAAGCCGAACGCAAGGCCGCGCAGTCTCCGAAGGTGGAGCGGGCGCCGCTGCCGCAGGCCAACGACAATCCGCCGCCGGCCAAGCCGAAGGCCAATCCGTTCACGATCGACAATCTGCTGAAGTCGCTGCAGTAGTAGTCGACTACCCACGGTCTCGATCGAGCAGCCGCCGCAGCATCGGTTCGATGCGTGACAGTTCGTCGAGATGCGCCGCCGACAGCTCGGCCAGGCAATCGTCGGCGCGCTCGGTCAGTTGCAGCAGCACGCGGCGATGGTCGTCCTTGTCCTGATCCCTTGTGACCAGCCCTGCCTCGCCGAGACGGTTGACCAGTTCGACGGCGCTGTGGTGGCGAATGCGCAGGCGTTCCGCGAGATCGCCAACCGTCACCGGGCCGCCGCCGGGGAATCCCTTGATCGCCAGCAGCGCCTGATGCTGGCGCGGGGTCAGGCCGGCGTCTTCCGCCTGGACCTGGCTGAATTCGAGGAACCGGCGGATCAGGTAGCGAAACTCCGACAGCCGCTGGTAATCGGCCTGGCTGATGGCGGGACGTTGTTCTCGTGGCTGCGACATATCAGACATGTGTTCGTTTTCCGGCGAAAGCTCAAACGGATTTCGGGCGAAACCGGCTTGAATATTTATATCGTGTTACGATACATAGCCACCGACAAACCCGGCTGGCCGCTTCGACCGTGCCGCACCCCAGACATACGGCCGCCGCCAGGAAGCAACTGCCATGAAGACCCATCATTCGAACCCGGAGCACCTGCGCGATTTCACCACGGATCCCAGGGTTCTGCTCGTCGCCGCCATTGCCGTGGTGGTGGCGACAGCCGGGTTGTTTGCCGGCATCGCGCTTTTGAAGCTGATCCGGCTTGCCACCAACATTGCCTATTTCGGCCAGTTCTCGCTTGCCGACCTGAAGCTCGAGAACACGCCGCTTGGGCTTGCCGCCGTCCTCGTTCCGGTGATCGGTGCGCTGATCATCGGCCTGATGGCGCGCTATGGCAGCGAGAAGATCCGCGGCCACGGCATTCCCGAAGCCATCGAGGCGATCCTGCTCGGGCGCTCGAAACTCGACGCCAAGGTGGCGATCCTGAAGCCGCTGTCGTCGGCGATCTCGATCGGTTCCGGCGGACCGTTCGGCGCGGAAGGACCGATCATCATGACAGGCGGCGCGATCGGCTCGCTGATCGCGCAGATGCTGCCGGTCAGCGACAACGAGCGCAAGACCCTGCTGGTGGCTGGTGCGGCAGCGGGCATGACCACGGTGTTCGGAACACCGATCGCCGCCATCATGCTGGCGGTCGAACTGCTGCTATTCGAATGGACCCCGCGCAGCTTCATTCCGGTGGCGGTCGCGGCTGTTATCGCCGAGGTCGAGCGCACCATGCTGCATCTGCCCGGGCCGATCTTTCCGTTTCAGGGCGGCATGGAGGTGTCTTTTGTCGGCCTTGCCGGCTGGGTGGCGATCGGCGTTTGTGCAGGACTTCTGTCGGGACTGCTGACGCAGATGGTCTATGCCTGCGAGGACGGTTTTCAGAAGCTGCCGATCCACTGGATGTGGTGGCCGATGCTTGGCGGCCTGGTGGTCGGCATAGGCGGGCTGATCGAACCGCACGCGCTCGGTGTCGGCTATGACAACATCACCGACATGCTGGATGGCCGCACCGTCGCGACGGCGGCACTCCTGCTGCTGGTGGTCAAGGCGATCATCTGGTCGGTAGCGCTCGGCTCGGGAACGTCGGGAGGTGTGCTGGCGCCGCTGTTGATCATGGGCGGGGCTATGGGCGCTGTGCTCGCCGGCGTTCTGCCTGCCGCGGATCCGGGTTTCTGGGCGCTGCTGGCAATGGCCGCCACCATGGGCGGCACGATGCGCGCGCCGCTGACCGCCACGTTCTTCGCCGTCGAACTGACCGGCAACACACATATGCTGGTGCCGCTGATTGCCGCCTGCGCCGCGGCGCATGCCGTGACCGTGCTTCTGATGAAGCGTTCGATCCTGACCGAAAAGATCGCCAGAAGGGGACACCATCTGGTTCGCGAATACCGTGTCGACCCTTTCGCCCTGACCAGGGTGCGCGAGGTGATGACGTCGCAGGTCGAAAGCGTGCCGGCGACGATGACGCTGCATGGCGCAGCAGCGTTCCTGACGGCGCCGGAAACACGGCATCCGAGTTTCCCGGTGGTCGACGAGAACGGTCAGGTGCTGGGCCTCATCGATCCGCCGGCGATCTTGCGCTGGAGACGCGCCGGCACGCACCGCACCACCACGCTTGGCGCGTTGCTGGCCGGCAGCAAGGTGACGCTGGCCTATCCGGACGAATATCTCGAAGGCCTCTCCGACAAGCTGCTGATGGCCAACGTCTCCCATCTGCCCGTCGTCACTCGCGAAGGCTCGTTGCTGGTCGGCTATGTCGGCTGGAAGGATCTGATGCGCGTGCGGTCCAGGAAACAGGCCGAGGAGCGCGAGCGTTCGACCTTGCTTGGCTTTGGCACCAGACGCAGGAAAAAGGACGACGCGGTCGAAAGCCTTTAGATGCTCTCTCCTCGCTTCGCCCACTCCAGCACATGGAGCCTCAACGCCGAGGACAGGTTGGTGTCGCGGGGCCGCGTCTCGTCGACTTCGGCGACAAGAGCAGCGAGCGTCAGCTCCCTGGTCGCCGCGATCGCGACGAGGTCGTCATAGAAGGGCTTTTCAAGCGAGTAGCTGGTGCGGTGGCCGCGAATGGTCACCGAACGCTTTTCGACCGGGCTCATTGACGGCCGGGGTCGCCGGGCTTTTCACGACGATGCCCGGCAACGAATTTTTCGCTCTTGTCGGCGGCGACGCGGTCGCGTTCCTTTTCGGCCTTGGAGCGGCCGTGCAGCGCGCGGTTCTGTTCGGCGGCGCGCAGCTTTTCGTCCCGCGCCTTTTGCTTGCGGGCCTGGCGGAGATTGACGATTTCGGCCACGGCGTAAGTCGCCGGCCTATTTCTTGCGGAAGGCGTCGAGCGAGACCACTTCGGCGCCCTTGGTGGCGGCTTCCGCGGCCGCGGGCTTCTTCTCCGCCTCCGCGGCGGCCTTCTTCTCGGCCTTCGGCTTTTTCTCGGAGACGATGGTCAACGGCTCCGGAGTTGGCGCAGCCGGTTCATCGGCTGCCGCACCATCCGTCTTGACGTCGAATTCGAGTTCGAAATTGACCGAGGGATCGTAGAAGCCGCGCACGGCCGAGAACGGGATTTCGAGTTTTTCCGGCACATCGGAGAAGGACAGGCCAACCTCGAAGCCGGTATCGGTCACCTTCAGGTCCCAATACTGGAACTGAATGACGATGGTCATCTGCTCGGGATAGCGCTCGCGCAGCCGCGAAGACACGCGTACGCCCGGCGCGCCGGTCAGGAAGGTGATGAAGAAGTGGTGGTTGCCGGGGAGGCCGGTGCGCGCGACCTCGGCCAGGACCTTGCGCATGACGCCGCGCAACGCCTCCTGGGCCAGAATGTCGTAGCGGATGTGGTCGTCGGCCATGTGGCGGTCGGGTTCCGTTGAATCGTCCGCATAGCTGTAATCAAGCTTGAGCGCGGCGTAAACCGCATATAGATCACCCTCGCGCGGAAGCGAAGACTATTGCCAGCGATTTGATCGCTCAGGCGCTGGCGAGCGCGCTTTGCTTTTCGGACGATGCCGCGGAGCGGCGCTTGCCGAAGGCGCGCAGGAAGGTACGCACGCCATTGGTCGCAGATTGCAGCACCTCGTCCTCGCGCGGCGAGCCGCCAAGCATGAACGTGGTCTGCAGTTCGGCATTGACGAGGCCAAGGAACTGGCGTGCCGCCACGTCCGGGTCCTCGATCGTGAGATAGCCGCCATAGGCGAGGCGGGCGAAGCGGGCGGCGATTGCCGGCCATGTCCTGCCCGGTCCCTGTTCGCGCCATTCGGCAAACAGTTCGGGATAGCGCTCGCCTTCGGTCTGGATCAGCTTGCGCAGGAATTTTCCATCGCGGTTGCAGATGCAATTCTGATTCAAACGCACCGCAAAGCCGATCAGGTCGGCTTCGAGATCCCCCGGCTGATCGGGGAAGGTGGCAATGGTGGCGAAGATGCCGGCATTGCAACGTTCGGTCAGATCACGGACCACAGCGACGAACAGTTTTTCCTTGTCGCCGTGATGGTTGTAGATGGTCTGGCGCGAGACGCCGGCTTCGGCGGCGATCAGGTCGATATTGGCGCCGGCGAAACCTTCGCGGCAAAACACGGTGGCGGCGGAGTCGACGATCGACAGGCGCTTGGCCTCATGACCGCGTGGCGGGAAAATGTCAGGAGAAACGTGCAGCTTCATAAAAAACTATATAGAGGTGATTGACGATTTAGACAAGAGTGTCTAAATTTGTGGACACAAGATTAAGAGATTTCGCATGAGAGAGACGAACAGAACTCGCTCTCGATGTGTCGGAATCTCACGGGATGGAACGTCCTAGGTTAGACGCCGCCTGGCGGCGGCAACCAGATTTGAAAGAAGCCTCTATCATGAGTCCCAAATTCCTCCGCATCGCGGTCGTGCTCGGCTTGTTGTCCGCCATCGGCCCGTTCGCCATCGACATGTATCTGCCCGCGCTGCCGTCGATCGGCGCCGATCTGCATGCCGGCACCGCTGCCGTGCAGATGAGCCTGTTGATCTTCTTCCTGTCGATGGGCTTTGGCC